>NZ_JAGFPF010000249.1:0-2107 GCF_025962695.1 Candidatus Symbiopectobacterium sp. NZEC135
AACGACGGCAAATCGTGCATTCGGTGCCAACTGCTCTCCGGTGGCAACCTGTAGCCCCTCTTTATCTACCGGAACGGGTGTTAACTCCATCCCCATTTGCTCCAGAAAGTCTCTGCCGGGAAAATAGCCGGGATTTTCATACCAACCACGGTCGCCTGTCCGTAAAACGGTGCGACACAGCAGCTCAAGCGCTCCCTGATAGCCGATGGTAATAAACACCTGCTCCTGCGTGCAGGCGATACCACGAGAAATACCCAGATAGGTGGCGATAGCTTCCCGAAGCGGCGCATATCCGGCCGGATCGGGCTGATTCATCATCGATGACTCAATCATGCGCAGTGTTTGTCCCGACAGACGAGACCATATTTTCCGTGGGAACGCGTCCAGTGCCGGTACACCTGGCTGAAACGGTAAAATATTCCTCACCAGGCGCGTCTGATACGGCTGCGCTGCTGAGGTTCGGCGTTGTTGTAACGGATTTCCGGCGTTCGGCAGTGTCGCCAGTTGAGGCGAGACCCGGGTACCTGCCGCTCCCTTCGTCACAAGATAGCCTTCGCTGACCAGCATCTGATAAGCCATTTCCACCGTTCCCCGTGCTACATGAAGCTCACTGGCGAGATTGCGTATTGAGGGGACGCGTTCCCCCGGGCGCAACCGACCGGCAGTGATGGCATCGCGATATCGCTGATAAAGCTGCAAATAGAGCGGCGTGTCCGGCTGCCAACTGGATGTTGGCATCAGTGCTTCCACGTTATATGTCCTGGTAGTTTAGGTAATTCTTGTCACTGTAGCATAGGTCATTGCGGCGATATATTGCCGCCAGTAGACAGGAGGAACGAATGGCGACATTTGAAGTACACAAGGTTGAAGGCGAACTGGCGCTCCATGCCGCGTACCTATTAATGCGGGAGTTGCGACCACACCTGACCGATGCAGAGAATTTTATAGCCCGTGTTTACCGTCAGGCTGAACAGGGTTATTGCTTGCTGGGCATCTGGCAGGATCAAGCGCTACTGGCTCTGACCGGCTACCGGCACTCGGAAAATCTACTGTACGGGCGTTTTCTGTATGTTGATGATCTTGTGACGGCACCTCGCGCCCGCAGCCACGGTCTGGGCGCGAAATTAATCGATGCTCTGCGCGAAGAGGCGCGCTGTCAGAATTGTACTCACCTGGTGCTTGATACCGCTTTAGGTAATGCGCTGGGCCAACGTTTCTACTATCGACAAGGCTTGCTGGCGGCAGGCATGCACTTTCGCCAGTCCTTGGCATGACGTTTTTTTATAACCGGAGATAACCTGATGAACACCCCACAACGTTTACCGTATTACACCCTTTCCCCGGAAGCCTATAACGGGTTTGCTGAGACCAAAAAGGCACTGAGTAAGAGCAGTCTTGGGAAAGCGCTGATTGAGTTAGTCTGGCTGCGGATCTCTCAGATTAACGGCTGCGCATTTTGCTTGGAGATGCACGCCAAAGCCTTGCGCGCTGACGGTGAAAGCGCCGCGCGACTGGATAGCCTGGCAGGATGGCGCGTCAGCGAATTATTTAGCAAACGTGAACGTACCGCCCTCGCGTGGACGGAGTCTCTGACGCACGTAGATAAAACACATGCACCTGACGAGGATTATGCTCCTCTGAAGGCCTGTTTCAGCGAAGCTGAAATTTCCGATCTGACCTTTGCCATTGCGCTGATGAGTGCATTCAACCGTCTGGCGATCGGCATGCGTCAGTAATCCTTACGTCGGGTTCAGGGAAGCGCCGGAATGGGAAAAAGAATATATGAGTATTCTGCATATCGATTGCAGTCCACGCCAGCGCTCCTGATCGCTTTTAACTGCCGGTACACGATGTACGCCTCGCTGTTTGATAAATTCATCGACTGGCGTTGTTGATAAAATAACCGGGTTGAATGACGTGCTATAATGATTTTGTTGCATACGCCTCTGCTCAAAAGCTGATCTAAGCTTGATGCACCTCTTCTTAAGGATTTGGCATGCTTCAACAAGCAGATATCGAGAATAATCAACAAGCGAACAATGTCATTGTGCTCTATCGCGAGATGGCATGGCTGTCGCTGGTGATCAATCAGGTCATTTGCAGCTAT
>NZ_JAGFPF010000024.1:0-63503 GCF_025962695.1 Candidatus Symbiopectobacterium sp. NZEC135
GCGATAAGCTCGACGTTTCGCTTTTTATTCATGCCGGGCAGTCTCATCAATCCGTCCCGCTGCTTTCCTTACAGCAGGCGTTTATGCACCATTTTCAGCGCTGATAGCACTGAATCAGTGACGAAACGGGTGAATTATGAGGCTATTTTCTTATTTTATGTGAATGAACACAGTTTGCGCAGGGTGAATTTGTTATTACATAAAGAGTCAAAATAATTAATGTTATGTTATAACATATTTAGCGCGTGGCTTGCGCACCTTGCTGTGGATGTTGAATGGATTACACAGCGTGGAGATAGAACAGCATGAGGAGCCTGAATGAACGATTCAACGCAGCCTATTGATGAACAAACGCTGCTTGCTATGCCAGAAGCAGACTATATGAATAGCGCTCAGCGGGATTTTTTCCGTCGGCGGTTGGAAACGGAGCGGCAGACTATTCTGGCGCACATTGGGGAACTGAAGGGAGAGATCTATCGCTACGATACCAGTGGTGACGATGTTGACAAAGCGGCACATGAAGAAGAATTACGCATGTTATTCAGACAAATCGACAGAGAAAGTCGTCTGCTGCCAAAGGTCGATGATGCGTTGCGCCGTATCGAAATGGGTGACTATGGCTACTGTATCGAAACCGGAGAACCCATTGGCCTACGCCGGTTGCTGCTGCGCCCCACGGCGGAACGCAGTATTGATGCCAAACAAACGCAAGAACAGCGTGAGCCCCAGTACCGCAAGGTGAAATAACCTGCCCGCAGTGGTACTGCATACTCTCCTGCGGTTGCCCACCTTGATAACGCATGGCGTATGCCTGTGTTCCTTAAATCGGCCTTGCATCTGCCGCCGATAACACGTGCAATACACATTACACACACCTTGCCCTGACGCAGCGTTGGGGCAAATCTCTATAAAAGACGCAAGGATAGCGTGAATCGCCGCAAGGACCTGCTCTCTGTTTCAGGCTGATTGTGGCAGAAAAAATAGTGAATTATGCGATTACTACAGTGAATTATCACGATGTGATACCTTGAGTGTAGCTAAATCTAGTTATAAGAAAAAATTAATCAGTGACTTGTTTTACATTTTTTCTATGCTCGGCTCTCTAAGCTGGTCTCAGTGACAAGGTCTGCGGCTCTCGCCAATGCGAAAGAACGTCAGGTCCATCGCGTGCTGAACCGGATTGACGGTGATGAAAACGCGGACGATATTCAATGGTTAAAAAAACAATGTCAGCCAATAAATCGATAGATATGTATGCCGTTCAGGTTTTTGTGACCGTAGCGGAAGAGGGAAGCATGACAGCGGCCGCTTCCCGATTAGGGCTGACGCCATCGGCCGTGTCGCAGACCATTCGCCAGTTGGAAGATGACTTTGGCGTGATGCTGGTGAACCGGACGCGTCGTCCGTTTGTGCTGACGCCGTATGGCATTGCGCTGAAAAATCGTGGTGAGGTGCTGACGCAGGAGATTGCCAACCTGAAAGCACAAGTGCTGGAAGCGGGTAAGGGCATTAAACCTGATCTGCGTATCGGCCTGGTGGATTCCTTTGCAATCACTTGTGGATCGGTATTTACCAAACGCTTGTTAAGCAGCTCATCGCAATTGCTAATCAGAACCGGGCTGAGTCCGCAGCAGGGGGAGGCGCTGATCCGACGTGAACTGGATCTTATCGTCACCAGCGATCCGCTGATGGACAGCGACAGCGTGGTGCGTTATCGCCTGTTCTCTGAAGGCTACTTCATCATCACGCCACCGGATTATCGTAAACGTATCAGGACGATTGAAGATCTTCGCGAACTTTCGGCCACCATGCCTCTGGTACGTTTTAACCGCAACTCTCAGATTGGCATGCAGATTGAACGTTATCTGCGCCGGATTGATATCCGTGTTCCTAATCAGCTCGAGTTTGATAATGCGGATACCCTGACGGCGATGGTGGCCGCTGGTTTAGGATGGGCGGTGACTACACCGATCAGCTTTTTACAATCGGAAGCGTATTCACGCCAGGTACTGACCCATATGCCCGAACAGTTGAACATGAAGCGTTCGTTGTATATTTTGGCGCATCGTGATGAATATAGCGCCTTTGTTCAGGAAGCCTGTGACGTGACGCGTGAAATTATCGAAACGGTATTTATCCCTAAGTTGGAAAGCCTGCATCGCGGTATTGAAAAATTGGTATCAATCAATACTGATGAAACGTCAGAATAAGGACAATATATTTTCGCTAAAATTAAAAAATAGTTAAATAGCGCCAGGCGTTATTACAGAAAGATAAAATACGCATCTCTGATGTGGTGCGTTGTATATCCTGAATAATGTGACGGCCTAATAACGCATTCTAAACAACGTGCTCGGAATACTTATTACCGTGTTCGCAACACATTAATACTACTCGATATTGATAAATATCGTGCGGCCTGCTATTGGCCGGTGAATCCATGGACCCTATTTGTAAGCAGCGTGAACCGGTGGGTCAAAATAAAAACGGTTCATGAAATTAAAAAAGGAATAGTGACTATGTCAAATAACATCCGTATTGAAGAAGATCTGTTGGGTACCCGCGAAGTTTCCTCCGATGCCTATTACGGTATTCATACGTTGCGTGCCATCGAGAACTTTTATATCAGTAATCATAAAATCAGTGATATTCCTGAATTTGTGCGTGCGATGGTGATGGTTAAAAAAGCGGCTGCATTGGCAAACCGTGAATTGAAAACCATTCCCCGCCCGATCGCCGATACCATTATCCGCGCCTGCGATGAAGTGTTGAACAACGGCAAATGCATGGATCAGTTCCCGGTTGATGTGTATCAGGGCGGTGCGGGCACCTCAGTAAACATGAACACCAACGAAGTGCTGGCGAATATTGGCCTGGAACTGATGGGCCACAACAAAGGCGAATACCAGTACCTCAACCCTAACGATCATCTGAACAAGTGCCAGTCCACCAACGATGCCTATCCCACCGGTTTCCGTATTGCGGTGTACAGTTCCATCCTGAAACTGGTTGAGGCCATCACTCAATTGGCTGACGGTTTTGAGCACAAGGCCAAAGCATTCGAAACCATCCTGAAGATGGGGCGTACCCAGTTGCAGGACGCGGTGCCGATGACGCTGGGTCAGGAATTCCATGCTTTCTACGTCCTGCTGAAAGAAGAAAATAAAAACCTGCTGCGTACCGCAGAGCTGCTGTTGGAAGTGAACCTGGGCGCGACGGCTATCGGCACGCGGCTGAATACGCCGGATGAGTATCAGCACCTTGCGGTGCAGCGTCTGGCTGAAGTGAGCGGTCTGCCGTGCGTGCCGGCTGAGGATTTGATCGAAGCCACCTCCGACTGCGGCGCTTACGTGATGGTGCACGGTGCGCTGAAACGCCTGGCGGTGAAGATGTCGAAGATCTGTAACGACCTTAGGCTGCTCTCTTCCGGTCCGCGCGCTGGCCTCAATGAAATCAACCTGCCGGAATTGCAGGCAGGCTCTTCCATCATGCCGGCCAAGGTCAATCCGGTGGTACCGGAAGTGGTCAATCAGGTGTGCTTCAAGGTGATCGGCAACGATACCTGCGTCACCATGGCCTCTGAAGCAGGTCAGTTGCAGCTCAACGTGATGGAACCGGTCATCGGTCAGGCGATGTTTGAATCCATCCAGATCCTCACCAACGCCTGCTACAACCTGTTGGAAAAATGTGTCAACGGCATCACCGCCAACAAAGCCGTTTGTGAAGCTTATGTCTTCAACTCCATCGGCATTGTCACCTACCTCAACCCGTTTATCGGCCACCACAATGGTGACATTGTCGGTAAGATTTGCGCCGAAACGGGCAAGAGCGTGCGTGAAGTGGTACTGGAGCGTGGCTTGCTGACCGAAAGCGAACTGGATGACATTTTCTCCACGCAAAACCTGATGCATCCGGCCTACAAAGCGAAGCGTTATACCGACGAAAACGTCTAACTCTCCCATTGATTAACCGCAGGCACAGGTTCGCCCTGTGCCTGATGTCCACTCATAAAAAAAGATAATAACAACAATACCATCGCACGACTTTTAACCATCGTTAAGGAGCATTGTATGCTTGTCGTGGAACTGTTTGTCGTTCTGCTTGCCATTTATCTAGGATCTCGTCTTGGTAGCATCGGTATCGGCTTTGCCGGTGGGTTAGGGGTGCTGGTGCTGACGCTTGGTCTGCACATCAAACCGGGAGCCATCCCGTTTGATGTGATCGAAATCATTATGGCGGTCATTGCTGCTATCGCTGCCATGCAGGTAGCGGGAGGCATGGATTATCTGGTCAGTCTGGCGGAAAAACTGTTACGCCGTCAGCCTAAATATGTCACCTTCCTCGCGCCGTTGGTCACCTATTTTATGACGCTGCTGGCGGGCACCGGGCATACCGCATTTTCAACGTTGCCCGTGATTGCGGAAGTGGCAAAAGAGCAGGGGATTCGTCCATCGCGTCCGCTCTCCATCGCCGTTGTCGCTTCCCAGGTGGCTATCACCGCTTCACCGATTTCTGCGGCAGTGGTTTTTGCCGCCGGTATTCTGGAACCGCACGGAGTAAGCTATCTGATGCTGTTGGGAATATGCATCCCCACAACGCTCGCAGCGGTGCTGTTGACGGCGGTTGTCACCAACTTTCTGGGTAAAGAACTGAAAGATGATGAAGTCTATCAACAGCGGCTTAAAAATGGCGAAGTGTCAGTGCGTGCCGCCAGTGCGTTGGAGATCAAGCCGGGGGCGAAACTGTCGGTGCTGCTGTTCCTGCTTGGGATTATTGCCGTTGTTGGTTACGCCACGGCAATCAGTGACACGGTGAAGTTGATTGCTAACCCCGTGCTGCCGCGTAACGAAGCTATTGTGGTGTTCATGCTGACCATCGCGACGCTCATTGCCATCACCTGTAAAATTGATACCAGCAAAGTGCTGTCTGCCAGCACTTTTAAATCGGGTATGAGTGCTTGTGTGTGCGTCATGGGCGTTGCCTGGTTGGGGGATACCTTTGTCAAAGCGCACATCAATGATATCCAGAGCACCGCAGGCGCGTTGCTGCAAGGCTATCCCTGGATGCTGGCCGTGGTGTTGTTCTTTGCATCGATGCTGCTCTATTCCCAGGCGGCGACGGCGAAAGCATTACTGCCTGCTGCCTTGGTGCTTGGTGTTTCACCGGTAACGGTGGTGGCTTCTTTTGCTGCGGTATCGGCGCTGTTTGTTCTGCCAACCTACCCCACCTTGCTGGCGGCGGTAGAAATGGATGACACCGGTTCAACCCGCATCGGCAAGTATGTTTTTAACCATGCGTTTCTGGTGCCGGGGGTGTTAACGATTGCATTGTCCGTGGCATTTGGTTTTATGGTCGGTAATATCGTGCTGTAACAAAAAATGCTCGGCAACCATTGATGTTGCCACGCTAAAGAGGAGGTATACTGCCCGGCAGTGTATCTCCTTTTTTATTGAACCTGCTTTATTAAACCCGTTTCATAAACCCGTTTTCATGAACCAGAGCGACCGCGTGATGAATCTGATTAATCGCACCCTGTACTGCACCGTTTTTTCCAGCCTGTTAATGACCGGAAACCTTCAGGCTGCCAACTGGCAGGATACCCTGTCCAGCGCTGCCAGCCAGCTTGGGCAAAACGGCGGCTCAACCACGAATTTAACCGGCTTGCTCGGGGGAGGGACGCAGGCATTGAGCGCGGGCACTATGGGTAATGCCGCGGGCATTTTGCAGTACTGCATCAAGCAGAAGCTGGTTTCCGCCACCAACACTGAAAATATTAAAGACAAATTGCTCGATAAATTGGGGCTGAACAGCGCCGAAAAACAGAAGCAGACGGATTACACCCAGGGAATGGCTGGGATGTTGCAGACTAAGGATGGGCAGGCACTAAACCTCAATAATATCGGCAGCACGCCGTTGGCTGAAAAAGTCAAAACTAAAGCGTGCGATCTGGTGCTTAAGCAAGGGATCTCATTTCTTTCCTGAGCGTGTGGCCGGTTAAGGCCACACGTTTGGGCGACGGTATCGTGATAAAGGGCATGTCTGCGGTAGACGCTCGTCTGCCGCTATTGGTAACTGATCACCACTACTTTAACTGTTTCGCTTAAGGATAAGGGGGCAATGTAGCCCACGCCCTGAGGCAATGCCTTCTGTTGTGTGAGCGTCGCGAGGGTGAGCGTATGTTGTTGTCCTTGCCGAAAACACTGTGCCGTTACTTGCTGTGATTGTGTTGAAATATCACAAGGGGGTTCAACAATAGTACCGACGATATGAATAACGCCGGTATTGATGGCGGAAGAGGCCATCGCGGTGGGCAGTGAAAAACCCGCCCATGACAGAAGTGCGCCACACAAAAACCATGCTCTCATGATGATATCTCCAAACAGCCCTACGTTTAGTTAACAACGGACTCTTTAGAAATAACTTTAAGACATTTATTAAAATGTTAAATATTTGCCAATGAAATGTTTTTATTTTGTTTCTCGATCAATGGGGTTTGTGATTTTCATCACTGATGTGACGTTTTGTTGTCATTGCTCGGTTCTGGTGCGCGACCACTCCCTGTTCAGAGATAAATTAGCTTGAAGTGTGCTGTTGCTGTGTAGTCACCGGATTGCAGTGTATCGTCTGCCGTTCTTTCAATCCGGGCCGAAAAGGGAAGGGTATTATCACCAACCTGCAAGGGGATCCACGCTGAGTTGTTGTTGATGGCAAGGAGATTATTGCCGTAATAGATACCAATCGCTGCGCCTTTGGCTCCCGAACCGCTATCCAGTGCTAGGCGACCGGGAAGGTGCGTGTCTTCGGTGCCTAAAAACTGAATGGCGATATTTTGAAAGGTGTCGATATTGCATTCAGTAAAACCAAGGGTGAAGGTGTGCCAGTCCCCATACCGCTGGGTTTGGAGTGTGCGTGTGGAGGTTTCACCCATTTCAACAACAATCTCAGTATTGTCTTGAAAGTTACAGGGAGAACTGACCACCTGTACGTGGAAGGTCACGGTAGCATCAGTCAGGTTGGATGGTACAACCCCCACTACCATGGCTGACGTCAACGCGGGTAGGCAGAATGCGCACAGTGGTGCTAGCCGAATAGCGTAGATGTTCATTTTTATCCTCTTGATAAAACGTTGCCGTAAACGTGCAGCATCGGTCAATAATAGTTAAAACGCAGAATGATATTTTTCTCTGTATCACCGATAACCGCGGGGCCAGAGGCATATAAACGTGCCGTGTAAGCGCGCTCTACAACGCCGTTCGCGGACGTGAGTTGGCTGATAAACGGAATAAATTGGTTGAACGCCACATTGCTCGCCGTATATTGATCTTCAATTTTCAGCGTCGAGCCATTTCCCATATCCATCCCGTCAAGCCCGACCAGTGTATTTCCCTGTGCTGCCGCATCGAAATTAATGTTCAAATTAAAGCCTCTTCCGCAATCTTCTCCACCATCCGTTGAGGCGTGAATGTAAAATACGTACTGGGCCACGACCCCTGTGTTGGCATCATTCCATGACCTTACGGTTTTAAAATCGACGTAAGCTTCGGGGGAGACGGTAATATTCGCGGAGCATTGCATCACTTCAATACCGTGCAAGCCTGAGAGCGTGAGACCGTAGTTACTGTCCGGTTTATTATTTATTCCCCCCACGCCATCAATCTGAAAGACCTTTAGCCCGTCAACCCCGGCGTTGGCGTTAGTGATATTCCCGGTTTTTTCCAGATAGAGTTGTACCGTGGCGTTCAGCATGGTGGGATTGGCGGGCGGACTGGTTCCGGATGGCCCCGGAGCGACCCAGTTTCCCGTGGCGATGCGGGACGCAGTGGAACCGCCATTGGTGATAATACCGAGGTCCTGACCGTTATAGATAATCCCGATACCGATACCGTCACCAATGACTTTCCCTTCAGGGTTAGGGTAAAAGTAAGACATTTCACCGCTAGGTTGTGAGCTTCTATAGGCCCAGCAGGCAAGGTTGCGGGTATAACTTTGCGATGTCCACAGACGGCTACCTATTGGTAAGGTGGCTGGAATTTTTAATGTCCCGACACCTTCGTAGTCATTAACCGAACCGGTAGTGGTGCCTAAACGGCACTCTAGTGCATTAGCATTAAATGAGAACGCACTGAGCAGCAGCAAACCGCCGCTTGAAATAAGTGCGCGATGATGGGGCGTTAGAAAAGGCATAGGCCAGTCCTCTATGTATCGTATTCGAATTAAACGGGGTGTCATCAATCACCGCATCACAACGTGACGGGCTGACAACGGTTTTGTGTGCAGGTAAACGACAATTCCAAATGACCACCGTAATCATTAACGTAATACAGGAAAAATTGATTCGCCTTGTTGTCCGTTACGTCTACATCAATACTGCCTTTCGGGGAAACCATAAAGGCATTACCCGCCAACAAGCGCGTCGGGTTCTGATGGGTATTTTTGGACTGCTGTAAAATATTGCTGACCGTAATGTAATAGGGCGTAGGGTTCTCAATCCTGAACTGCTTACCGGACTTGGTAATTGTCAGCTTGTTTTGCCAGATTTCACCTTTTGCCGGGGTTATCTGTTGCGGGCGGAAAAAAACTTTTATTTCCGACTGAATCGCAATTTGCAATACGTTAGCTTTTTCTGGTTTTGGGGGAATTTCCCGCACGTTTAAATAAAACAGCGATTCCCTGTCTTTCGGTAACTGTGCCAATTGGCCCGTTTTTACCAGACTGATCAAACTGTGCCCTTTGGGCTCGATACGTTGTAATGCCGGAAGCACCAATAATGGTGTAGAAATCTTGTTGCGGTTCTCATCCGTTAACCAGGATTGTGCCAGAAAAGGATTCTCTACATTTTGGTTTGAGAGCATGACCGTCGTGGATTGCTCATTCTCGTTAAAAATGACACGCGTGCGATCAAGGTTGATAGCACTGTTGGCGACGGGCGCTGTCAGCATTGTGCTGATAAACAACCCTATGATTCGAAGGGGGGTAAATAGCTTCATGTTTGTTCTCCAAAAAACGCAAATGAATAGCTGTGCTTGTTTTATTTGCAAGGCAGTAATAGTTGATCTAAATAGCTGAGTGTGGCCGGTAGCGTTACCTGGCACTGGGCTTTACCCTCCCAAAAGACGGAGAGTATTTCATTCTCAGAGACGCCAGTGATATAAGCTTGACCCTGATCGGATACCATGGCGACATCACGGCCTTTGCCGTTTTTGATGCGAGAGGCAAAGGGCGGCGATTTGCCATTTTCCAACATAATGCTGGCGAGTATTTTTGCGCCGCTGACTACCGTAAATTTCCGGTAGCCAATGGCACCTTCGGTGAGCGTGCCCTGAACCACGTTGGTGGTCGCTTCGATATTTTTGGGTAATTTTTGCACATCGATTCGCGTGGAAACGTCATAATAGCTACTGGTGTTGGCAATGACGGCGAGTCCCGCTCGGTTAGTGGTGACTCGACTTTGGGCAAAAGGTACATCGGGCTGACCGTCCGTATCCACCATGATACGGGTTCCGCCATTATTCCCTTTCGGATGCGCCGCTACGCCGTGTTGGGTGGCTGTAACCCCTCCGCGCAATGAACCGCTCAGAAAGGTGTACCGATTTTGCTGCCAGGCTGCGCTGACGCTGGCATCGGTTGTTGAGGCCAGGTAGTTGTAATTTCCGCTAAGGTAGGTGTTTTCCTGGTCGTTATAGCGCGTACTCAGATTCCAGTTACTGTCCGACGCACGGTTATTGGTGTACGTCAGAGTTTGATTAACATCGCTGTTGAAACTGCCCGCGCTATAGCTCACGCGCTCTTTGTCCCGTAAGGGAATGGAGAAACTCAGATAAACGCTGTCATCTGTACGCTGGTTATACGTGGTTTTATAGGCAGACAGGTTGGCGGAAATGCCTTTTATGTCTCCGAAATCAAAATATTTATTTAACGAAACGCCATAGCGATCTTGCTCAGAAGCATTCCAAAAGGTGCTATGGCTATACGTCAGGTAGGTAGACATACCGCTCAGCAGCGATGTGTTATTCTCTGCGGAAAAGTTTTTCGATACCGTTATGCTATAGCGCTCTTTTTCACTGTACAACGTGTGGTCATAATTCAGCGCTGACAAGAACTGAGGCATGCTCATAAACGTTCTTTCAGAAAAACGATAGCCAGCGAAGCTCACCTGACTCTCGATGCTGTCAAAGAATTTGGACCAGTTCACAGAAAAAGAGTGCCCCATCAGCGTCGAGGGAGCCTGCTCCAGCGTGGCGCGTGACTGAGTAACATCAGCCGTGAGCGCCCCCAGCAAATAGAGATTTTTCCCCACGCCTGCGGCCCAGGATTGATAGCTGTCAGAGAGCAGTGTGCCCCCGTACACTGACCAGGAACTGCTGAGACCCCACGAGGCCTCTGCGGAAGAGAACGCCGGGCCCTCAAAATGGTGATCGTTATTCGATGGCCGCCCCGCTGACAGTTTATATTGCACATGGCCAGGCCGTGTCAGGTAGGGCAGGTTGGCGGCTTCCGTTTGAAAACGTGAAACCGAGCCATCTTCCTCTGTGACTTCAACATTCAGCGTGCCGCTGATACCGCTTCTGAGGCTCTGAATCGCGAAAGGACCAGCAGGAACGGTGGTCTCATGAATCACGCGTCCATTCTGGGTGACAGTGACCCGGGCGTTGGAGCGAGCAACCCCGCGAATTTCAGGCGCATAGCCACGCATTGCCGGTGGTAACATGTTTTCATTATTTTCTAGGGCAATCCCGGTGAAGCGGTAGCTATCGAACAGATTACTGCCTGAAAACATTTCACCCAGCCGCAGGTCCGCAGACATCATCGGCAATGGACGATACGCGTAGAATTGATCCCAAGAGAACTGATCTCGCTCTGTCGTTCGAGATTGCTGCCGGAAATAGCGATAATCCGCGCGATAACGCCAGGCTCCCAGATTGAACCCTGCCGTACCATAGCTGCTCAGATAACGGTCTGAGCCCATATTATTGGTATTACGCCGCGCGGTTCCGACCACATTATAGTCCAGCAATACACCATTGATGCCTTCATCCCATTGCTCAGGCGGTGTCCAATTGGTGTCACTGTACCGTAGCCAGGCTTGCGGAATGGTGATATCCAAATCGCCCATTCCGATGCGATTAGATATTTTTACGCCAGCAATCGGCGTAAGGTCGGCACATTCATTGTTATTCCATAAAACGATCATGCGACTGGCTTCTTTTGTTAAGGCCAGTTTGTTAGCAATTTCAGGCGTGATACAGGCTGTTGGTTTGTTATTATTGGGTCCCGATGGCAGAAAGTGTACCTTGGTTTGCTGAATTTCGCGGGCATTGATCCTGATGGCCAGCAGATATTCTCCCGGAGTGACATAATCCGGGTCGGAAAAGTGGCTCAGGTCAATTTTTTGACGTTCATCCACGTCCAATACGTTAATATTAAATTCTGTTGCATGCACTGCTGAAACACTCAACGAAAAAAGAGAAATGCCAAAACGTAATAAAACACACTTCTTATCTATGCTGGTCAGTGTTTTTAACATAATTGTTAGGCCGATAGTTTGATAAGACATGCGAAATATCAGTGATAAGAGATTGTGAAGTTGATAATGGAGTAAAACTCACCGACGGTTATTTGGTCCATATTGGCAATAAGTTTTACAGCAAAGCGAAGCGTATTATCACCTTCAATCAATTGAAAGTCGCTGCCTTCACTACCGTAAGGAATGGGCGTATTTGTTTCTGTCAAAAGCTGTAATGCAATACCTGACGCTTCACCAGAAACAGCCCATAATTGTGGGTTTTGCTGACTCTGTTGACCGAGGAAAGTAATTTTTGCACTGCTTCCCGATTTGTTAATGTCTTTTTCTGCCGCGAGAGAACAGCCTAATAGCTTTATTTCTACCATTCTCTTTGCTGAGAGCGACGGGATCAGTGAACGGGTACTGATCTGTCCAAAATCAATGCGTTGATAGATAGATTCATTAGAGAGGAAACAAGGGGTTGCCGTAATGCTTCCCCCAAAAGTTACATCACCTCTATGCTCATTCCATTCGGCATGAGAATAAACAGGGACGCAAAATAGAATGAAATAAATCTCACGGTATAAAAAAAACCTGCTCACCCTATTTCTCCACAATGACATTGTTCAAAGCGGCGTCCGTGCCATTGTTTCCCTAATTACGTACCGTTACTGATAAGACACAACAAAGTTTGCTGTACTGATAAATTCACCGGTAGTGATATCAACTGCTGTGCCTGACTGCGGCGTAGGAAGCTTTTCTACATAGGTAGAGAAAGAGAACGTATTATTACCGTTTGACAGTGGAGAAGCACTGACTGCCGGAGTAGCACCATCAAACTTGATTTTGCTTCCTGAATATTTAACGGCAATACCTGCGCCAGATGCATCGCCGTTCAATGCCAGTAATTCACTGTTGGTGCCTGCGGCGGTACCGCCATTAAAAACGATTTTTGCCGTTGTGGCTGTATCGAGGCTGCAATCTTTTAACTCGATATTAAATGATTTAATGTCAGAGGTACCGCCATTCTCCAGAACGGCTTTGCTGATTTCACCAAACTCAACGGTCTGCTGTAAGTCATCCTGATCGACAGAGCACGGCGTATCAATGATTTTCCCCTTGAATGTCACTGTGCCATTATGTGTATCGGCAGCATTAGCACTAAGAATAAAAGTCATGGCGATGGCCGAAGCCAGTGCGGCTTTAATTAATTTCATAAAATATTTCCATACCTTGTTAATCTGTTTTGGCTTAAAAACACAATAATAAATTATGTTGTGAGAAAACCGTTTATGCGGCAAAGCAAAAATGACGGTACAAATAATAAGGCGAGATCTTTGATAAGTACAACATAATAACTATTTTAGTTAAATATAGATAATATTCTGATTATATAAATTTATTTAGGTTTTTATTCTTGTTTTTTGGTTTTTGTCGCGGTTAGGGATGGTTTTGTGTTGTCAGGTTTCTTGAGGAAAATGGCGCTAAGCGTTTTTTATAGAGGGGGTTATGTAAAAATAATTAAAGAATTCTTATCTTATTCATTGTGATTAGATAATTTTACATAGCTAGGGTATGATCCTAGCCAGTAGGGTAAATAATCTTTGACAACAATGATGTGGCTCCATATCCTGTAAAAATAGAATTTCCTCTGTTGCTTGTGCCGAATTTAAATCTCCGCTTGATGGGAAAATAGAAGTAATAATTTTATCTTGAAAAACTAGGAAAGATACTTGTCTTCTATTGCATTATATAATACTAAAAAGATGTCGTTATACAGCCTGATTATCTGCTGATGGCAATGACATTTCATTAAGAGGATTGTCATGATCTATTTTATTAATCAATTAATTATATTCGATTCATACGAACGAACATTGTCATGGCAGGCTCGAGAAAATGAGGCGGTATCGCTGAGTATTCCTGTCTCGCGGTTGTTTGAGACATTGATAGCGAATCCAGGCACGTTGCTCAGTCGTGAGTTGTTGATGCGTGAAGCGTTAGAGAAACATGCGCTATCACCTTCCATTAATAATCTGAACAATTATGTCTCTTTGCTGAGAAAAGTGCTTCGTGAGTTCGATCTGGATGATGCGATTGTCACGGTACCTAAGTCAGGTATTATTTTTAATATTAGCGATGTCAATATCATTGAAAGTAATAGAAAAGATAACGCATTGCCGGAAGCGATTGAAACCGATGATCCCGCCGGTTCACTCGCCGTGCCTAAGCGTTCTTTTGTCCAGCCTAAAAAGAGGCAAAGGCATTTTTTTCGGTGGGGATTAAGCCTGTTCAGTATTGCTGCACTATTTCTGGCAGGTTTTAACATGATCGCAGCAAAGGAGACCTATTTCCCTGTCCGAAGTACGTTAAAGTTGGATGGGAACGGGAAATGCGATATGTACTATCTCTATGACCGTTTGACCGATGAGGATGATACGCTTTCTGATAATACCGTAGAAAGTTTATGCTCCAACAATATGCTGTTTTTTCTATCTAAAAAGCTCGTTATTCCTGATGCTCTGGACAAGCGGCATGAGATCATTATTACCTGTAAGCAGGACGGGAAAGAGTGTGTGACTTATGTTAATTATTAAAATTAGAAAAAAAATAGCACTCATGCTCGGCATTCTGGCCTTTTTCTCTTTAGCGTATGTTACCTTCTTTTTTTGGGGAAACAGAATCCCTAATCCACTGGTATGTCAGGGAAAAGTAAAAGTATCGGGCGTTGAAAGGGGTGAGATGGTTCGAAAAGAGTATGATGTGTATATGTATTTGAATGATAAGGATCGCGCGTTGGTGCTCGTCAGTGGTGTTTATGTAGGGAGCGATAATGTGGTTAAAACACTGCGTCGAACCTTCAGTTTTGATCCGCAGTGGAATGGTAACCATCTAAAAGTACGTAATTTCTCTGTAGATAAACACATTAATGACAATGCCCCCGATGATACCATTCCTTTGGTAGGAGAAAATGATGTTGTTAAATTTGAAATGTTGATGAAGCACGTCTACTTAATCAGTTCGGTACACTCCAAGTTGGCCTGCCAGCAACGCTAATCTGCTTGTTGTCTGTTAAACGCGGTGGGCAACCATATTGGCGGTGAACGTGGGGATAATGCGGCGTATGCATCGGTTGCTGCAACGTATAGAAAAGTAAACATGATAAGCTTTGCCTGAAGCGTGCCGATATTACGCTTAGCAGCTTTTTGCCTCACTGAGGCAAAAAGCTGTTGTTATCTCCGAGAGTAATTACTTCATTTTTCAGGAGAATGTTATGGATGTTTCGCAGATTGCAGCGCTGGCTACCAGCCTCAATGACATGCAAACACGTAATGAAGCCAGCACCCTTGTGTTCAAGAAAGCGTTGGATAATCAAGCTTCTGCGGCGCTCGGTTTGATTGAGTCGATTCCTCAGTTGCCTGCTAACCCGGCGGTAGGTCGTAATATCAATACGACAGCATGAGGCTGTGATGCGACGACAGTGAGTGACGCCTCACTTTGGTAACGTTAAAAAAGCAGATGTCGATCTCGGCACCTGCTTTTTTATTCTCTGCGACTTACGTGTGGTAAACCCGGCGTTCCTCCCCCTAAGTATTTTTCTCATCGGTAAAAACTCGGCTATCAGAAGTGTGAACCTCATCGTATTTTATTACAGACAAAAAATGAGCCTTGAATGAGTCAGTATTTGGCCTTGATGGTGAGTGTGCTAGCGTCGTTTGATGGTGCTGCCAAATACACTAGGGTTAGGGTTACCACGTTTTTTGGCATGTGCCGTATGCCTATGACTGAATGGCAACCACCATGTCAAGTTCAACCGGGGCTCCGCGAGGCAGTTCTGCTACCCCCACGGAGGTCCGCGCATGTTGTCCCCGAGCCCCAAGGCGTTCAACCAGACGATCGGATGCACCATTCATCACTTGGGATTGTTGCGTAAAGCCGGGGGCAGAAGCAATGTAGCCTACAACTTTCAGTACCTGCACAATCTTGTCATCGCCACCGAGCGTGTGCGATATCGCCTCCAGACACAGGTCCGCGCAGAAAGCCGCTGCCTCTTGGGCCATCGAGAGATCCACCTCCGCGCCCACTTTCCCCGTGCAGAGCAGTGCATCACCCCGACGAGGCAATTGACCGCTAACGTAAGCAATACCGTTGTGAATTATCACCGGTAGGTAGTTTCCTCCCGGTTTATTTAAGCGATGTGGCGTTTTCTCTGACATTATTTTCTGCCTTGTGCCTGTGGTTGGAAAGAACGCTACGCGTGAAGCGGAGATTGTCCATCGAAAGCGTCATTCTGAATTTATTCAAAGGGTACTACGGTTATTCTGAGATGGGAATAAAAGCCCTCTTCGTCCCATAAAAATAGATCACGTTCATAAAATTAATACAAAAAGTAACTGTTATATTTTACTGGGGTTAATCTGTACCAATAATCGAAGGGTTAAAAAAGTGAAATTAATTAAATTTGGTTTTTAATGCTAAAAAATCATGTTTTTTTATTGTATTTATCTTGGTATTAATGTTTGTTAGTGTTTGATTCTAAATTTGATGTGGATTAGGTATGTGTGTTTATGACTTAACTGTACTATTTATTCCTCTTTTTTTGCGCGCTATAATCCTTTTCCGAACCATTACCTATTAATTTTTATCTCTGCTATGCGAAACATTCCGGCTGCCACGCTGTCCGCCGGAACGGCATTTTATTGTTTTAATTCATCGCTTATTTATTCCGGCTCACACGCGGAATAGCCGCATGGTGTGATTTTTCATACCACGCAAGGAGTCTACCATGTTTGATGTTGTTGAACTGTCTCGGTTGCAATTCGCCCTGACGGCTATGTATCACTTTTTATTCGTCCCGTTGACATTGGGATTGTCCTTTCTGTTGGCCATTATGAACACCACCTATGTGTTAACCGGCAAACAAATCTATAAGGACATGACTAAATTTTGGGGCAAGTTGTTTGCCATCAATTTTGCCTTGGGGGTTGCTACCGGACTGACACTGGAGTTTCAGTTTGGGACTAACTGGTCCTATTACTCCCACTACGTGGGCGATATTTTTGGTGCGCCTTTGGCGATGGAAGGGCTGATGGCCTTCTTCCTCGAGTCCACCCTCATCGGTCTGTTCTTTTTTGGTTGGGATCGGTTGAGTAAAGTTCAGCATATGCTGGTGACCTGGTTTGTCGCACTGGGTTCCAATTTTTCAGCGCTGTGGATTTTGGTTGCCAACGGATGGATGCAAAATCCGGTGGCGGCAGCGTTTAATTATGAAACCATGCGTATGGAAATGCTGAGTTTTTCCGAGCTGGTGTTGAACCCTGTCGCTCAGGTGAAATTCGTGCACACCGTGGCGGCTGGCTACACCGCAGGCGCGATGTTTGTGTTGGGGATCAGTTCCTATTATCTGCTCAAGGGGCGCGATATTCCCTTTGCCAAGCGCTCATTTGCCATTGCGGCCAGCTTCGGACTGGCTTCTGTGCTGTCGGTCATTGTGCTCGGGGATGAGTCCGGTTACGTGATGGGGGATGTGCAGAAAACTAAGCTGGCTGCCATCGAAGCTGAATGGGAAACCCAACCTGCGCCTGCGTCTTTTACGCTGTTTGCTATTCCTAACCAAGAGACAATGCAGAACGATTTCGCTGTCCATATTCCTTATCTTCTGGGGCTGATCGCGACCCGTTCACTCGATAAGCCGGTTGTCGGTATCAAAGATCTGATGGCACAACATGAGATTCGCATCCGTAACGGTATGTTGGCCTATGGGATGCTGGAGACGCTGCGTGCAGGCAACACCGATCCTTCGGTTCGGGCCCGCTTTGATACGGCTAAACACGACCTTGGCTATGGCATGTTGCTCAAGCGTTATACCGATGACGTCGCCAATGCCAGCGAAAGCCAGATCCAGCAGGCCGTCAACGATTCTATTCCCCGCGTCGCACCGCTGTATATCGCTTTTAGGGTGATGGTGGGCTGTGGTGTGTTGATGCTTGCCATTTTTGGATTGTCATTCTGGCGTGTGATCCGTGGTCGCATCGGGCAGGGGCGAGGCTTACACCGTGTGGCCCTGTACGGCATTCCATTGCCGTGGATCGCGATTGAATCCGGCTGGTTCGTTGCTGAGTACGGCCGTCAGCCGTGGGCGGTTGGTGAAGTGTTACCTACCGCAGTGGCCAATTCGTCGCTTGAAGCCTACGACATTCTGCTGTCGATGGGGCTGATTTGTGGGTTGTATACGCTGTTTTTGGTGGCAGAAACCTACCTGATGTTCAAGTTTGCCCGATTGGGACCCAGTAGCTTAAAAACGGGCCGTTACCACTTTGAGCAATCATCCGCTACACAGATTAACGGTTAACAGGAGCTTCAATCATGCTGGATTACGAAACATTGCGCCTGATTTGGTGGGGATTGATTGGCCTTTTGTTTATCGGCTTCGCCATTACCGATGGTTTCGACATGGGGGTGGGTATTTTGCTGCGCATCCTGGGCAAAAACGATATTGAGCGGCGGATAATGATTAACGTCATTGCCCCACACTGGGATGGTAACCAGGTTTGGTTGATTACCGGTGCGGGGGCACTGTTCGCCGCTTGGCCGATGGTGTATGCCGCTGCTTTTTCCGGGTTCTATTTTGCGATGATTCTGGTGCTGGCGGCGTTGTTCTTGCGTCCGCTTGGCTTTGATTATCGTTCCAAGCTGGAAAACGCCCGTTGGCGTGGGCTGTGGGACTGGGGCATTTTTATTGGCAGCGCCGTCCCTGCGCTGGTGTTCGGTATCGCCTTTGGCAATCTCTTACAGGGTGTACCGTTGAACGTGGATAAGTATCTGCGGCTGACTTATCACGGTGGCTTTTTCGATCTGCTTAACCCTTTTGGCGTGTTGGCGGGATTAGTGAGCGTAGCGATGCTTATCACGCACGGTGCGATTTATCTGCAACTGCGTACCACGCAGACACTTCAGGCCCGCGCACAAAAAACCACTCAGGTTGCTAGCGTGCTGACCAGCATCGCATTTTTACTGGCAGGTGTTTGGGTCATCATGGGCATTGATGGTTACGTGATTACCTCTACGTTAGATAAAGCCGCCCCATCCGATCCGTTGCGCAAAGAGGTGGTTCAGCAAGCGGGGGCCTGGTTAATCAACTTTAAAACGTATCCTGTACTGTGGGCGATCCCGGCGCTGGGGGTGATTCTGCCTTGGCTAACCATGCTGCTGTCACGCGTAAACCGCTGTGGTTGGGGTTTCCTCACCTCATCATTGACGATTGCCAGTGTGATCCTGACGGCAGGAATCACGTTATTTCCCTTCGTGATGCCTTCAAGCATTGCACCTAACGTTAGCCTGACGATTTGGGATGCCACGTCGAGCCAACTGACGCTTCAGGTTATGACAATATTGGCCTACATTTTTGTTCCTGCCATTCTGCTCTACACCAGTTGGTGTTATTACAAGATGTTCGGGCGGATTGATGCGCGTTATATCGAAGAAAATAAGCATTCTGCTTACTAATATTTTAAGGAGAGTAAGTATGTGGTATTTCGCCTGGATACTTGGAACGATGCTGGCCTGTGCCTTTTCGCTAATTACTGCGCTGGCGTTAGATCATCAGGATGCGGAGAACGGCGTACTATGAGCCTATGATGCACGGACAGGCTAAGTGGCTGCTGAAATAATGCCATCGTTATGTTTATTGACGGGGTAAACGATAAATCTGCTCAAACACAATGTTGTCGCGACGTTGTGTGAGCAGATTTATGAGATCACGCATTACAGTTTATATTTTCATACTGCGCCTGGCTTTGATTTGTTGCTGAATGAGAGCTGCTAATACCTTTACGCTTTGCTCGCAGCGCTCATCCCATTCATAGGAAACATTCAACCGAAAATGGCGATCGTACTTGTCACCGGTCGTGAACATTTTTCCGGGCGCGATACTGATCCCTTTCTCTAACGCTTGCCAGTAAAGCGCTGTGCTGCTGAGACCGGGAGGTAATTCCAGCCAAAGGAAATAGCCACCGCGGGAAGGGAAAATAGTCACATCATAAGGAAGATGTCGCTGGAGCGATTGGAAAGCCGCATTTTTACGTTGTTCTAATGTTTTGCGAAGGCGGCGCAGGTGGCTGTCATAGCTGCTCGTTGCAAGGTATTCAGCGATAGCTAACTGCATGGGGGCACTGGCAGACAGCGTGCTCATCAGTTGTAGGCGTTGGATACTCTTGGCGTGGTGACCGGCTGCCACCCAACCGATTCGGAACCCTGCCATCAGGTTTTTGGAAAATGAAGAACAGTGCAGAATCAAACCTTTGCTGTCTAATGCCTTCGCGGGTAACGGCCGCTGTACGCCAGCGTACAGTTCACCGTAAACATCATCTTCAACCAATCCCACGCCATATTTTTCCAACATTGCCACTAGCCGTTGTTTATTTTCCCATGACAGTGTGCAGCCGAGTGGGTTATGAAAATTGGTCATCAGCCAGCAGGCTTTGATGGGATAGTTACTCAATGCCTGATGCAGTGCATCAAGATCGATGCCGTGTTGTGGATCGGTGGATATCGCAATCGCCTTAAGCTTAAAGCGTTCGATGGCCTGTAACGCACCATAAAAGGCTGGCGATTCGATAGCGACATAATCTCCCGGTTCTGTCAGTGCCTGAAGGCTCAAATTGAGTGACTCCATCGCGCCGGCGGTAATAACGATTTCATCGGGTGAAACGGCAATACCCTGTAATGCGTAGCGCTGAGCAATGTGTTTTCTTAGCTGCTCGTTGCCGGGAGGGAGATTATCCAGGGCATTTCGTGGCTGCATGTGGCGCGCGACTGAAGCCAAAGAGCGGGTTAATTGCCGTTGAGGAAAAAGATGTGGATCGGGGAATGCAGAGCCAAAAGGAACGACAGAGGGAGCCTTGCTGGCTTGAAGCACATCAAAAATAAATGCATTAACATCAACATCCTCCGTCAATTCCACTCGTGCCTGCGTGCTTGAGACGGAGGCGCTATCCAGCGGCGGTGCGGCTAACTGTGGTGCAGCATAGTACCCGGACTGTGGGCGCGAGATAAGTAGCCCCTGACTTTCTAACAATTGGTAGGCGCGTAGCACCGTCATCAGACTCATACCAGAGTGAATCGACTTTTCTCGCAGCGACGGAAGTTTGTCACCCGGTTGCCAGATCCCCTCCTGAAGTTGCTTTCGCATCTGGCGAGCCAATTGCTCGAACTTTGCCATAGCACACCTGTCTTTGCCGTGATGGATAATAGGGTAAGAGCGTATCACCACATCGGGGTTAACGGTTAGTGCGGGGCATTGTGGACAGCCACTCAGTAGATAGAATGAATGGCATGCACTTTCTGCCGGGAAGCAGATAGGTTAATGGCTCACACGCCACACGTTATATTGCGGCTTTTCTAAGATAAGCGAGAGAAAAAACGTCGTAAAAACCCACTTCTCCTTTTGTGGATTGGATTTTTGTTATTCCGGTTTTGACTTCCGGTGCAACATGTTCATTGCTTAGCAGTTTCGTTACGGTGTCATGTGAGATTTGACGTGTGGTAAACCACTCGCCGTTATAGCAAACACGTAAGTCCAGTACGTCTATATCTTCGAAGCGATATTTAGGGTTGATGTCGACCGAAAGCGCCACGGACATGACGAGCATAAACCCCGTGAAGCCAATCAGGTAGGGCAGGCCAAAATAAGTCGCATACAATAAAATCAACGCGACAGGCACGTAGCTGATCAGCATTGCGGAGAACAGGTAGGGGTGTGAGCGCATAAATTTTAGGCTAAAACGTATTTTATTATCACGCTTCTCTTCCCGGTTAATGCGTTCAATCTCTTCCGTCAGTAGACGTCTTACTTCATCCATCATCAACACCGTTACGCTTAGGGATGTTTTCCTGATTCAACAAGAATCTGACAATATTTTTTCAATTACAACACAGTTGTACCATAGAGAGTAGATACAGTTTTCTCTGTATTGGCTATAACAGTTTGTGACCATCGAGCATGAGTTGTTCTGGCGTCATGTCGCCGGAGCGGAACTGAATGCCCTGACCAACTCGTCTGACCGGGTATTAGGTGTCGTCTTGTGGTGTGGAGATGTTCAACGTGAGGGGCACTTCAGACAGACTGATTAACGGATACGCGCCCAATGCGATGCGGGTTTCTTTACCACCGAAGTAATATCTGAAATACCAGAGGCGCGAACCTGTCGGTTTAACGTGAAGATACAGACCATGGGAATCGGACAGTTTTATCGGAGTAACGGGAGGCTTTAATTTGCGGATTTTTAGATCATTAAGAGCCATTTGGGGGTCACTCCATTATCGAACCAATCTGACCCCAAATCTGACCACCAAATTCTCCCGATGCAGAGGGAAAAGTAAGAACGCATCGGGAAAGGTTTTCACGCTAACCTGTTGAACCCAAAACACATAGGGATTCGCAAGGATGCATAAGAACAAGAATTTGGCTCCTCTGACTGGACTCGAACCAGTGACATACGGATTAACAGTCCGCCGTTCTACCGACTGAACTACAGAGGAATCGGTGAGTGCGGTGGATAATAGCGATAGCGTATGGGCTTGTCAAAGGGTGTGATGCACAATCTTTACCGATTGCCGATCTAATAGTCAATTCGTCGAATTATCAGGGTGTTGATAAGCGATTTTATCATGATGCACACGATTCATCCTCAGGTCGTCAATCAGCGGTTGCACCCTGATATGGCAAAGTTTGCCTTATGCTGGTGCATTGGCTTACCGCTTGACTGACTCTACCTTGCAGGGACAATAGCGCTAAAAAATAGGCCAACCATTTCTTTTCCTTATTTTACGGGCAACTGTGCTCACAAAATGAATACCAGAATCACAATGTAGAACAAAGTGGCGCGCTTCTTGCTACCTCAAAAGGGTAACTACTCAGGAGGCGAAAATGAATCTAAGGCGGCTCAAATATTTTGTTAAAATCGTTGATATTGGTAGCCTGACACAGGCTGCCGAGTTGTTACACATTGCACAGCCAGCATTAAGCCAGCAGGTGGCGACGCTGGAAAGTGAATTGGAAAAGCAACTGTTAGTTCGTAGCCGACGTGGTGTTACGCCGACTGAAGCAGGGAAAATTCTTTACTCACACGCACAAACTATCCTGCACCAATGTGAGCAGGCGAAAACCGCCGTCAATAGTGTGCGGCAGGCTGTTAATATCTGACCGTGCAACACCAGCCATCGTCATGATGGCTGGTCATCTCTTTTTATCGCTGACTTGTCTTTGGATTCTATTGTAAGTAATCCAGGCTCCTTTCGTATTATTTGCCAGCTCGCGCGCTAACTGAATAATGTTTTTATCCTGGTGCTGGTAGAAGATGCAATTCTAGTGTTACATTAATCCCAATTCCTGTTTTCTCCGCAGGCATATATCACTTTATACTGGGTTACTCACAGGTTTATTATTTTTGATGAAGGAGTTCAAATGAATACTCTTCTTTCTCAATTACTCATCAAACTGGCGCAAAAGGAGGCAGACGAGAAGCGGCTTCAGACTCGCGTCGCATCTCTTGAAATGCTGGTGTCTGCGGTTATTTCTACAATGGATGATCATAAATTGATCAAATTGAAGGGTGAGATTGATCTCCGCGTAAGACGAGAAACGATGCCTGTTGGTGAAAGAGACGATGTGTATTTGCTTCTGAAAAATATCACTGGAATGGCATCTATCCATTCACCTGAGTGATTGAACGGCTCTATAGCATCATCTATTTGCTAAATGAAAGATTGTTTCATATTTTATCTTTAGTTATGTCTAAAATTATTAACCCTGTCTTGATTGGCGTGCTGCTCGTGCAGGGAATGTATTAAAAACTAAAGACGCCAATAATAAGCGTCTTTAGTATGAATGCTGCAACGATTTATTCGGGGATCAAACGCGCTTTTTTTTCTTTAACAAGAAATGATAAGCAATTGCAAGAAAGACAAACCAAAGCGGTGTCACCATCAGTGCCTGTAATGTGTCCGGCTGCAATGTCAGCAGAACAATTACACCCGCAAAAAAGGCCAAGCACACCCAGCACATGATAATACCTAACGGCATTTTGTAGGTGGAATTGGCATGCAACTGAGGCCGCGTTTTCCGATATTTAAGATAAGAGCACAGGATAATGCTCCAGATAAACATGAACAGAATGGCGGAAACCGTTGTGACCAGCGTAAACACTGTCATCACATTCGGAATCAGGTAAATCAGCACAACGCCACTAAGCAGACAGATGCAAGAGAACAGTAGTCCTGTTGCAGGAACAGCGCGTTTTGACAGGTGAGCAAATGCTTCAGGTGCATCACCCTGTTTTGCCAATCCGAACAACATCCGGCTGGTAGAGAATACGCCGCTGTTGGCGGAAGAGGCGGCTGACGTCAGTACCACAAAATTGATCACGCTGGCGGCGGCTGGGAATCCGACGAGCACGAACATCTCTACGAAAGGACTGCGATCGGCGGCAATCGCGTTCCACGGCGTAACGGACATGATCATGATCAGCGAAAAGACGTAAAACATGATGATGCGAATAGGTATGGCATTAATGGCGCGCGGCAGCACCACCTGAGGATTTTTGGTTTCCGCAGCGGTAGTACCGACCAGCTCGATCCCGACGAATGCAAAGACCGCTATCTGGAACCCGGCAAAAAATCCACTTATTCCTTTCGGGAACATGCCTCCATGATCCCACAGGTTAGTGAAAGAGGAGACCGAACCGGATGGAGAAGGGAAGTGCATGAAGACCAACACCGCACCGAGGATAATCAGCGCGACAATTGCCACGATCTTGACCATGGCAAACCAGAACTCCATTTCTCCGAACAGTTTGACCGTTGCGAGGTTGAGTGTGAGCAATAGCAGCACACACAATAAAGAAGAGACCCACTGCGAAAGTTCGGGAAACCAGAACTGGGTGTAGGCGCTAATGGCGACCACATCGGCGATACCTGTCACTACCCAGCAGAACCAGTACGTCCATCCGGTGAAAAAGCCCGCCCAAGGACCCAGCAGGTCAGCGGCAAAATCGCTGAAGGATTTGTATTCCAGATTGGAGAGCAGCAACTCGCCCATTGCGCGCATAACGAAGAACAGCATAAACCCAATGATCATATAAACAAAAATGATCGAAGGGCCTGCCAGACTGATGGTTTTACCCGACCCCATAAATAAACCGGTGCCGATAGCGCCACCGATAGCAATAAGCTGTATATGCCGATTGGTCAGGTTGCGCCTTAGGCCTTCATCATGGCCTGAGGTAAGGTCATCGACCTCTTTGACGTTATCTACCATGTGTTAAATTTCCTGTTTTTGTCGGTGATGTTGTGTTGAGCTCTTGAATGGCTCTCTGATGATAGCGATTGGTATAAATAGATCCTGTTAGACCAACCTGGCAATGCCGCGCATGATACCGAGGACGTGGCATAGAGAAGGTGAACATTCGCACGTTTTACGTCTGTGTATTTTCTGTTCGAACAAGGCTGGCATACTAGGAATTGAGATGACGGATATAAACGCGGGCAAGACTAACAAAATCGGCTTTTGTCGACAATCGGATTTTCATGGTTGGAAGCGAAAAGAAAAAAATCGAATTAACCGTTTGACAGCGGCAGGCAACGGGAGAATAATCCACGGCGTTGGGTCGTTAGCTCAGTTGGTAGAGCAGTTGACTCTTAATCAATTGGTCGCAGGTTCGAACCCTGCACGACCCACCAACATTTCATACTGCTTTATTTCTCGTAATTTTATCTGCTATTTATAATAAATGATTTTCATTGAAACGTTATTTATTGTTTTATTCATATCAATGAACTGACACGACTATTTATTATTTACGTGCCGTTTACTCTTCTCGCCTGATTAAAAAAACCTTCCGCTGTTGAGTTAGCGTTTCTATGCCGTCATAGCATAATGATTGCGCGTAACGCGTTGTTTCTTTCGCGATGTGGATCACTGTCGGAGTGCCTCGCGCATCCTGTTTGGTGTAAGACCTGCTATACTTTGCGCACTACGGCTTGCATGTTGTTAAGCGCTGTTGGCCTTGCTGCGTAGCGCTCCAGATATGTCATGCAACAACTTCATTCAATCAGGAGGGGTTCATGGGAATAGAAAAACTCTTGGCAGTGGTTGAAACAAGCTATCAGGATCCAAATGCCGTAATCCCACTTTCGGCGCTCAGCCAGGTAATCCATGAGATCATCTGTAGCGAGCAGTCGTCGGAGTACAAAATTAATGGGTGTTACAGTGAGTTAAAGTCGTTGGTAGATGAAATCAAGCAACTTTCCCGAAAACGCCTGTTTGATAAGGTTTATGTTCTGGATTTGACGCACTATAAATCAATGGAACACGCGCTGTTGCTCAAGTTGCAAACGCTAGTGCGTGAACGTCAGGCGTGACGCTGTGCTGAGATAAAAGCGGCCAGAAGGATCTGGCCTCAGACTTAACCTGCTGTTGTTATTGACGATAAGCGTGCTTAATCTGTTTCAGCGTGGTGGAAAACACTTCTGCCTGTGCGGGATCGTCGATCTGAGCGATCTGTTTTTCCATATTGATGATCACTTTTCCGGCATCAGCCTGGCCGATGGCTTTTAGCAGGAGCGTAATCATTGCTTTTAAACAAGTTACTTCATCTGCCAGTGTTTCAACGGATTTACCAGTAGAAAAATCTACGTTGCTCATGCGCTCTCCTTAACAAGCACAATATTATGGAACGCCTTATTCTGCGCTGAGCATGATGGCTCATTCTTGCAGTGGGCATTGGAATGCGCGAGAGTATACCACAGTGCGTTGCGCGGTGGTGTTGGATTGATTAGGCCAGGGAACTAATGATGTTTTTCTGTTCGTAACGCCACTTTTTTATCTTTTTTAACTAACAAGATTCGCATTATGTATTGCAAATGTTGCGAGTGATACATTTCATTTCAATTGTATCTGTCATCTTATCGACATCTCAATGAGAATAAGGAATGACAGCGTAATGAAAAGAAAATGTAAAGGCTGCTTAAATTAACACATGTGTGCTTTTTTATTGTCGCGTATAGCAAGAGTCCAATACCACGCCAATCAACATCGCGCGTGTTCAATCCACTGAATAACGAATAAAACCACTCTCTTACCGCTGTAACATCAAATTTATGTGGCATGGCTGTGACTGATGTGTATCATGATGTTTTAGGTATTTTGTTGCTCAGATGCAGCGACACTGGGTTATTGTTGCTATATACGTCGATATACCCGTCATACTTCACGTTGCACGCGCGGTTGCTACGTTTGTTGCTCCCAATCACTGACATTGAGAATGTGTCAGGATTAATGAACTTCGTTTCTGACGTTCACCTTTCATCCACGCGCAGAGGCTGCTCGAATGTGTAACAAGCTTTTTTTCGTTTGTTGCTGTCCTACAACGCGAATTATTAATGGTGTAAGTGTGAAATGTCGCTGTTTTATAATTTTCTCAAAAAATTGTCGCTTCCATCTGCGGTTGCGTGGTGTTCAGCGTTACACCCTTTTCGGAGAATAATTTTTGATTAGCGTTTTTCTTGTAGATGACCATGAACTGGTGCGAACAGGGATAAGGCACATTCTCGACGACACCAAAGGGTTAAAGGTGGTTGGTGAGGCGCACTGTGGTGAAGAGGCGGTTAAGTGGTGCCGTCAGCATCCCGTCGATGTCGTCTTGATGGACATGAACATGCCAGGGATTGGTGGGCTGGAAGCTACGCGCAAGATAGCGCGTTTTGCGCCAGCAATTAAAATTATCATGCTAACCATTTACACCGAGAATCCATTACCTGCTAAAGTCATGCAGGCGGGCGCTGCGGGTTACCTCAGCAAAGGGGCTGCGCCGCAGGAAGTGATTTGTGCCATTCGCGCGGTGCATGCAGGCAGTCGCTATATTGCGTCAGACATTGCACAACGTATGGCGTTGAGCCAATTGGCTCCGCATACCGAAACCCCGTTGGCGTGTTTGTCTGAACGTGAATTACAAATTATGATGATGATTACTCAGGGGCAGAAGGTCACGGAAATTTCCGAACGGTTAAGCCTGAGTCCGAAAACGGTAAATAGTTACCGTTACCGCATGTTTAGCAAACTGAATGTGAGTGGTGATGTTGAGTTGACACATTTGGCTATCCGCCACGGATTGTTTAACGCGGAGCCGTCCCTGAGCAGTGAATAACAGGCAGTGAGTAAAGGTTAAGCAGTGAGTGAACATTTCGATTCCCCCGCATTTTTAAAAACTGTCACCAGCCAGCCTGGCGTGTACCGTATGTATGATGAGAGCAACACGGTCATCTATGTCGGGAAGGCAAAAGATCTAAAAAAGCGCCTCGCAAGCTATTTTCGCAGCAACGTTGCCAGTCGTAAGACGGAAGCGTTGGTGAAGGCTATTCACCAGATTGATGTCACCATCACCCATACAGAAACTGAAGCACTACTGCTCGAACATAACTACATCAAGCTTTATCAGCCGCGCTATAACGTATTGCTGCGTGATGATAAATCGTACCCGATGATCTTTCTCAGTGGCGATACCCACCCACGGTTAGCCGTTCATCGCGGTGCCAAGCATGCCAAGGGGGAATATTTTGGCCCCTTTCCAAACGGGAATGCCGTGCGTGAAACGTTGGTATTGCTGCAAAAGCTATTCCCTATTCGCCAGTGCGAAAACAGCGTGTACCGAAACCGCTCGCGGCCCTGTCTCCAGTATCAGATTGGGCGCTGCCTTGGCCCTTGTGTTACCGGGTTGGTCAGTGAAGAAAGCTACCGTCAGCAGGTAGACTATGTGCGGCTTTTTCTCTCAGGCAAAGATCAGCAGGTGCTCAATCAGTTAGTCGCGCGTATGGAAGCCGCCAGCCGTCAGTTAGATTTCGAAGAAGCAGCACGCATTCGCGATCAGATTCAGGCGGTGCGTCGCGTCACCGAAAAACAATTTGTTTCGGGCGATGGCGAAGATCTGGACGTGATAGGCGTTTCCTTCGATGCTGGTATGGCCTGTGTGCATGTGCTCTTTATTCGGCAAGGCAAAGTGCTGGGGAGCCGCAGCTATTTCCCAAAAGTACCGGCCGGAACGGAGCTGGCGGAAGTGGTACAGACGTTTGTCGGGCAATTCTATCTGCAAGGCAGTTTGTCGCGCACGCTGCCGAGCGAAATCTTGTTGGATTTTGCGTTGCCAGAGAAAGAGGTGTTGGCAGAATCGCTGTCTGAGGTCGCGGGGAGACGTATTCATATTCAAACCAAACCGCGCGGCGATCGCGCCCGCTATTTGAAACTGGCACGCACCAATGCGGCCACGGCATTGGTCACCAAGCTCTCGCAGCAGTCCACAATCCACCAGCGCTTAAAAGCGCTGGCTGAGGTGCTTCATCTGGAAAACATCGCACGTATGGAGTGTTTTGATATCAGTCATACCATGGGTGAACAGACAGTCGCGTCCTGCGTGGTGTTTGATGCCAATGGGCCGCTGCGTTCGGAGTATCGTCGTTACAACATCAGCGGTATCACGCCGGGGGATGACTACGCGGCCATGAATCAGGTTCTGAAACGTCGCTATGGTAAAGCGTTAGAAGAGAGCAAAATTCCCGACGTGATCGTTATCGATGGTGGAAAGGGCCAATTGGGGCAGGCGCTCGCGGTGTTTGATGAGCTTGATGTGCCGTGGGATAAACGTAAACCGCTGCTGCTTGGCGTCGCCAAGGGGACAGAGCGCAAAGCAGGGTTGGAAACGCTGTTTTTCGAAGCGACTGGAGAAGGGATCGCCTTACCGGCGGATTCGCCAGCGCTGCACGTTATTCAGCATATTCGCGATGACTCGCACGACCACGCTATCGCCGGGCACCGCAAGAAACGGGCAAAAGTAAAAAACACCAGTTCGCTGGAACTGATTGAAGGGGTGGGCCCAAAACGTCGGCAAATGCTGCTGAAATACCTGGGTGGAATGCAGCCACTGTTAAATGCCAGCATTGATGATATTGCGAATGTGCCAGGAATTTCACATGCATTGGCAGAAAAAATCTTTCATGCATTGAAACACTAGGGACAATGTAGCAACATATCCACCAACCGATACCAGCCAAAGTAGCCAATCCCTATGCAATTGAACATACCAACATTGCTAACTCTGTTTCGCGTTGTCCTTATTCCGTTCTTTGTGCTGGCGTTTTACCTCCCTTTTAATTGGGCACCGCTGCTGTGTGCCTTTATTTTTGTGGTCGCAGCGGTGACTGACTGGTTTGATGGCTTTTTGGCGCGTCGTTTGAAGCAAACCACGCGCTTTGGTGCCTTTCTCGATCCGGTGGCTGACAAGGTGATGGTTGCGGTGGCGTTGGTGCTGGTGGCAGAGCATTACCATGCGTGGTGGATAACCTTGCCAGCTGCCACGATGATTGCGCGAGAAATCATCATTTCCGCGCTGCGCGAATGGATGGCTGAGATTGGCAAACGCAGTCACGTGGCGGTGTCTTGGGTCGGGAAGGTAAAAACAACGGCACAAATGCTGGCGCTGGTTGGTCTACTCTGGCGTCCTGAGCGCATGGTCGAAGGTGCGGGCATTATTGCGCTTTATATCGCCGCCGTGTTGACCTTTTGGTCTATGTTTCAGTATTTGAGTGCCGCGTGGCGCGATTTGCTGGATTCCTGACCTCAGCGTCGTAAAAAACAGCAATTGATGAGCGTTAAGGGATAATTTTATTGACTGGTCAGGGTAGGTCAGTAAAATGCTCGACATGGACAGGTTGGTGACCAACGCTAACCGCGTAGCAATGTATATTGATATGATACCCTGTTGCGACGTCCAGTGTTTATAGCACGATGCGGGAATAGCTCAGTTGGTAGAGCACGACCTTGCCAAGGTCGGGGTCGCGAGTTCGAGTCTCGTTTCCCGCTCCAACATTTAAAGAACCGAAAGGTTCTTTTTTTGTTTTTGCCTTATCGCAGCACCGTTTACCCCGTTTTTCTTTCCCCCCTTTGCGGAATATGCCTCAGTACTCGCCCTCTGCATCATAAAAATCCTGATCGTTGTTATCCTCTTTAGTTCCTCCCCCTTATTCTGACCATTGTGGTTTCGTGGATCTTTCTTTATAAAACGGCAAAAGGAATTGACATGATGGATAAGAATGAGGGGTTCCCCTGCGATAAATCTTTTGGTAAACAAATCAATAAAGAGGATATCGCGGCTCGAGAGCGGCGTGACTTTATTAAAGCCGGATTGGTAGCCACCGCTGCCATGGTGTTACCCGGTTTTGCCACTGGCGCTATCGGTGCAACTCAGCCTCGGGAAAAAAACGTGCTTATTATCAATGCACATCAGACTTATTCTGGTCTCAGCGAAGGGGCACTGAATCGAGAGTATGTTGCGTTGATTAAGGATGAGATGGATAAAAAGGGATACCACATTCAGCAAACCTATATCGAAAAGGGCTACAACATTAACGAGGAAGTTCAGAAACACCTTTGGGCAGATATTATTATCACTCAGTCACCGGTGTTCTGGTTTGGTACCCCTTGGATTTATAAGAAATATGTTGATGAAGTCTTCACGGCAGGAATGAGTCAGCAAAGCTTTTTGATCGATGATGGACGCATGCCGAACGACCCGAGTAAACAATATGGATCGGGCGGCAAGCTGCACGGTAAAAAATTCCTGCTTTCGCTGACCATGAACACGCCTAAAGAGGCGTTTGATGATCCAGCCCAACGGCTCTATGCCGGGCGTTCCCTGGAGGATTTGTTCTCCTCAACGACCTCCGTCTATAAATTTTGTGGCTTTGCTATATTGCCGGTGTTTGGCTCATTCGATGTGATTAAGGCACCGCAGATAGCAAAGGATAAAGAACGGCTTAAACGCTATCTGGCGGAGTTGTAGTTAACACGCAGGATAGATGCGCGTGAGGTATTGTGAGGCGTGACCCCATAATCAGGGTTCACGCCTTGCTGCTTGAGTGTCAGTCAATCAATCTGTGCGCGTTGATAACATCAACTTAGAATTTATAGCTGATACCGCCATAAATTGTCCGACCAGACAGGAAATAGTCATTAGCGGTAGCCACATAATCACGCTTTTCATTAGTGATATTGGTGACACCCAATTTCAGATCAACGTGTTTAATCGGCGTATAGGTCGCGCCCAGATCGACGGTATTGAACCCTCTGGTCCTTTTGGCTTGTTTATCGAGCAGATATTGGTTGCCCGTATATTGATAGGAGAGCGACGTAGCAAGGTTGTCCAGCACTTGCCACGTTAACTGGGTATTGACGGTATTTTTAGGCGTCTGTTTCAGGCGCATTTTGGTACTGCGATCTTCCGCATCAACGATGGTCCAATTGGTGGCCCAATTAAGGTTTTCGGTCAGATCGACCCATACGGAGGTTTCAATACCGCGGATGCGTGCTTTATCCACATTTTCATAGGTTAGCTGTGTCGCGACGCGGTCCCAGGTTTGAACCTGAATCATATCCTTGATGTCGTTATTGAACAGGGTTAGGCCTGCACCGTAATGCTCAGCCTCATAGGCTGTGCCCAACTCATAGCTGACAGCGGTCTCTGCTTTCAGGTCAGGGTTCCCTACCGTTTGGCATTTTCCTCGGCAGGCGGCAACGGCATAGCCTTGATTAAATTGCGCAATAGTCGGTGCCTTGAACGCTTTGTTTACGCCCCCTTTGACCACCCAGTTATCGCTCAGGCTATAGGTGGCGTAGGCGCGCGGGCTAAATTCTGTGCCGTAAATTTCGTGCGAGTCGACACGACCGCCAAATGTCAGTGCCAGATCCCCGAGTTTAAATTCATCCTGCAAGAAAAACGCTTTCTGGCTGACCGCCACGTTGCCATTTTGTAAGTTCAGGCTGTGTTGTAATTCGGTGTTCCGATACTCGCCGCCAGCCGTAATCAAGTGATCGCCAAGGTAGCCAGAGACTTGCCCATCTACGGTTTTATTATCCTGAGTAATGTAGGCCTTGCCAGCGTTAAGCTGCGAGTTATCCATCAAATCGACACTTTCGAAGTAGTAGCGTAAGCGCGTATCGACGTACTCCCAACTGCCATTGTGTGTCAGGCCAAAGCCAATGCGTTCCATTTTTTGAATATTGCGTGCCGATGCGCCGTAGTTGTTCCATAGGACATCGCGATCGTCTTTTGCGTAAGTAGTATCGAATTCAATATTTTGCCGGTCATCGATAAGCCAGGTCAGATTGGTCAGAGCGTTGAACGTATCGCGGGCTTCCAGCGCATCCGAATTGGGGTTGACAGATTGATGGGTGCGCCAGGCATCGCGTTTCTCCCCGTCAACGATCACGCTGCCGAGCAGTTTATTATCTACCAACGGGCCGCTGAGATAGCCGCTCAGGCGATTATGTCCGCCGCCATCGCCTTCCGTAGGGGCTTCAAAACCGTAACCTATCTCACCCGCTGCCGTTTCACCCGGCTGACGCAGGATCACGTTGACAACGCCACCCAGCGCATCGGCACCATACAGGGATGACATGGGGCCGCGAATGACTTCAATGCGATCGATTGCAGAGACGGGGATCGTGGAGAGATCGAAATCGTTACCCATGTTGCTGGCGAGTGCTTCACGCGAGTTGATGCGTCGGCCATTGAGCAGCAACAACGTATAGTCGGATTTCATGCCACGGATTTTGATCTCTTTGCGGCCGTAAGTGGTTGAAGGATTAATGCTGATACCGGGCAGTTTTCTGACTGCATCAGAAACGTCGTTAACCGACATTTTTTCCAGTTCGGTACGGGTGACGACCGAAACGCTGGCCGGTGCGCTGAGCGTGGTGTGTTTTGTCTGTGTAGCGGTAACAACAAACGTTTCATTGGTTACATTTTCCGCGATTGCGCCGGTGGAGAGGGCGGTCAATCCCGTGGCGAAAAGGGTGCGATACAAGGTATTACAAACCAGACGGCGTGGTGCATATTGCTGCATGTTAAAAAACTCCGTGATTAAAGCGCGCAAAGAAAAAATATTGTGATTTTTTGTTGTTTTAAATCATTGGTATAGTGGTATTAAAGGCCGGTTCGCGAGTGATATGCATTAAGCGGCAGTGCATCCATGCCTGATGGTGGCAGCATTAAAGCATGTGCATTTCGGCTGCATGTAACATTCATGTTACATGCATCTTTTGTAATGATTTGAAATAACATGACGTATCTTAATGGGCGCTTACTTTTTTTGAAAGTAAATGATAAGTATTTTTATTATCAAATTGATGGGCGATCACAGAGATATTTTTAGCATGAGGCTCTCTTATCGAGAGCCTTTGTTGCTGGAATCAGGCGGAGAACAGGGAAGGGGGGACGTGCTGGCGCTCATCCAGCCCGAGGCGCTGTAAAATGTCTTGTCGTAGTAGGTATTTCTTGATTTTTCCTGATGCGGTGCGCGGTAAGCTCTCGACGATCACCAAATGCTCCGGGTACTTGTACTTGGCCACACGTTTACGGCTGAAAAAAGCGATCACGTCTTCAAGCGTCAGCGTGTGGTAGGGGACGTTAAGCACCACATAAGCGCATGAGCGTTCACCTAAACGTTCATCGGGCATGGCGACCACCCCCGCATCGCGGATACGCGGGTGCTGTATCAGAATATCCTCCACCTCGCGGCTGCTGATATTCTCGCCGCCGCGCACGATGATATCTTTCTTGCGCCCGGTGATTTTGATGTAGCCGTCGACATCCATGCGGCACAGGTCACCGCTGTAATACCAGCCGTTTTCATCCAGTGCGCGCGCTGTCAGTTCCGGTTCGTCCAGATACCCCATAAACACATTCGGGCCGCGCGACGCTTCTTCGCCTTCTTCACCACACTCAACGGTGTTGCGCGCTTTGTCGACCACTTTGATTTCAACGCCCGGCGCTGCCTGCCCGTCAGTGTTCACGATCCGGGATGTGGGGTCGTCCAGCTTTACCACCGCGTGCGGTGAGCTTTCCGTTGAGCCGTACACGCTGAGCAGTTTGATGCCCATCTGCATACAATCACGAGTGATCTTTTTGGGGATCGTGGTGCCGCCGCACAGGAAAAAGCGCAGTGATGATAAATCGTAAGGTTTTTGCTGTATGCAACACAGCAGATCGTAGACAAACGGCGTTGCACCCAGCACGCAGGTACAGCGCTCCTGCTGTAGCAGCTCAAGACAGTCTGTCGGATTGAAAATATCCAACAGTACACTACGAGCACCGATGATAAAGGGAGCGGTAACGCCGTGTAAAAAACCGGTGGCATGGCCCAACGGTGCAGGCATCAAAATGGTATCCAGCCAGGTCAGATTCAGCCGCGCACAGTAGGCGCGTTCGCTGGCAAGAATGTTGTTATGCGTCAACATTACCCCTTTAGGTACTCCCTCTGTGCCAGAGGTAAAAAGCACGGCCGCTAATGCATCGCCATGCACGCGGATCGTCGTCTCTAGCGGTGCAAAATCCTGCAAGAGTTGACTGAGCGCCAGCGTGGTTGCGTTGGCCGGAGCCAGCTTATCCACGGCTACGATTTGTCGCAGGTAAGGCAACTGATCACGCAGCGGGATAGCTCTGTCGATAGGCTGAGTATTCTTGAACAACGTGGGGGCGAACAGTACTTTTGCCTGGCATTTATTAAGGATCCATACCAGCTCGGTTTCACGGTAGGCCGGGAGTAACGGTACGGATACCGCGCCGACCTTCAGACAGGCCAGGTAGATAATCGTAAACTCGCACCATCCCGGGAGTTGAAAAGCGACGCGATCGCCGGGTTCGATTCCACAGGTGAGTAAAAAGCGAGCTAGGCTGCTGGCTGCGCGGTCTAGTGCCGCATACGTGTAAGAGGTTCCCTGATTGTCAATCACGGCAACCTTGTCCGGCATGGCGCTTTGTGTTTGATGCCAATAGTCAGCGAGTGAAGCGTCTCCCCAGAATCCTTGCTGACGGTATAACGCCCGGCGTTCAGCGTTAAATGCTATTGAAACGGTCATGTGTTTTTGTCTCAGTGTTTAACGGCCGCCAGCGCGGCCGTCCATCACTTATGCGAAGGGATCAACCAAAGCGAAATTCGATACCGAACGTACCCTGCGGGTATTCCCATTGTTCCAGAATGGTTTCACCGCACAGTACCCGGCAGGTACCGCATTCCAAACAACCGGCAGAATCGAAATGAATATTTCCTGCCTCATCCTGCTTGTAGAGCCCTGCTGGACAGGCTTTGAGTAATTTACGAAACTCGGCCATATCCGGGTTGTCGGCCAGAATAATATGCGGATGGCCTTCATCCACATGGAACTTGTTGACGCCCAGTTTGACGTCTACGTTGACGCTGTTGTCGTTACTCATAGCGCTGTCGCTCCTTTGATGCCGTCTTTCAACAGGTTTATCAGACCAACCTGTTTGGCGCGCTTCATGATTTTTGCCCGCACCGGCACGTTCGGGCCGCCATCAATAATGAACAGGTCGCTCATAATATCGGCCACCATGCGTGGATACTGGGTGAACATGCGTGGATTTTCCATCATGGCGGGCACTTTGCGATAATGGTGCATATCGCGCAGTACGAAGCTGTGTTCCAACGCGCGTTTGTATTCCATCAGGCTGCTGGATGAGAAGTCCTGGCGCTGCTTTGCGGCAATCGCGGCGTTGGCGGCGGCTTGCGCAGAGGCGATGGCCAGATCCATGCCGCGCACGGTGTAGCCCAGATTGAGGCACAGGCCAGCAGCATCGCCGACGATCATCACGCCGTCATCCACTAGGCTGGGCACCATTTCAAGCCCGCCTTCCGGCACCATGTGTGCCGAGTATTCCAATAGCTCACCTCCTTGGATCAAGGGGCGGATTGTCGGGTGTTGTTTAAAATCTTCCAGCATCTGCGGCACACTTTTGCTGGCGTGGGCGATATCGCCTAAACCGCAGACGAGACCAAGTGAGATTGAGTCTTTATTGGTGTAGAGAAAACCGCCGCCCATCAATCCGTTGGAAGGCGAACCGGCAAACAGCCAGGCGGCACCTTCTCCCGGCGCCAGATTAAACCTGTCTTCGATTTGCGCGGCGGGCAGGGCAATCAACTCTTTCACGCCGACTGCATAGTGATGAGGTGACGGGGGCGGCACCATACCGACGGAGCGGCCCAGCAGCGAGTTCACGCCATCGGCCAGAATCACTACGTTCGCCTCTAGCGCATCTTCTCCTGCCTGCACGCCGGTGACTCTGTTGCCTTCGCGCAATAGGGCATCGACGCGTACGCCGGGAATGAACTGTGCGCCGGCCTCTTCGGCTTTCTCCATCAGCCAGGGATCGAATCGGTTGCGCAGCACGGTATAAGAGGCTTTAGCCGGGATATCCGGCTGTTCGCTGTGGTAATCCATCGTGACGGCGCTTTCGTCGGTGAGAAAGGAGATCTTTTCTCGTGTGACTTTGCGTTCAACCGGCGCCTGTTGCGCAAATCCGGGCATGATGCTTTCCAGACTGTGTGCATAGAGGCGTCCGCCGGTCATATTTTTACTGCCTGCGCTGTTGCCGCGTTCAATGATTAATACATCAAGCCCGGCCTGTGCCATGACATAACCGGCGATGCAACCTGCAACCCCGGCACCGACGACGATGGCATCAAATTTTTCTTCCGACATGGTTCCTGCTCCCTATCCCGCCACAGTGGCGTGGCGGGATACGTGCTGTTAACGAAAAGACCAACAAATGAAGGACTACCGGGTTAACTGCTCAACCAACGCCGGGACCACTTTGTAGATATCGCCGACCAAACCGTAGTCGGCGTATTTGAAGATGGGCGCATTCTTGTCTTTGTTAATGGCGACGATGGTTTTTGCCCCGTTACCGCCCACCATGTGCTGGATTTGGCCGGAGATCCCCAATGTCAGGTAGAGATCGGATTTCAGCAGCACACCAGAGACACCGATATAGCGCTCGCGCTCCATCCAGTGCTCCCCTTCCGCAATCGGGCGTGAACAGCCGACTTCCGCGCCCAATACCGTTGCCAGGTCTTGCACCATGCGTAAATCTTCCTGTGAAACCAATCCACGTCCCACGCCAACAACGCGCTTGGCCTTGCTCAAATCGACGCTGCTCAATGATTTGGCACGGCGTTCAACGCACAGGATTTCCTGACGCGGTGTAACATAGTTAGCCTGATAAACTGGACACTCAGCCGTCGCACTCGCGGCCTCGGGTTCGACGGCACCCGGTGCCAGCGTAACGATGGCTATTGGGGTATTGATTTTCTCTTTGCCAAACGCCAGGCCACCGTACATACGATGCTCGGCATACAACGCTTGCGCTTCTACTGCCAGCGTGGTGACGTCGTTGACGACGGCGGCATCAAGCAGCACGCTCAATCGGGCCGCCAGTGCCTTACCGCGTTTAGTGGCCGCCAGCAAAATCAGTGTGGCGGGGAAGTCCGCCGCAGCGGGTTTTTCGATCAGGGAGGCCAGCGTTTCGGCATAGTTTTCGATGCGCTGCTGTGCCGTTTTTCCCAGCACGTAGAGCCCCTGTGCACCGAGCGCTTTTACGGCAGCAACCTGCGCGTCATCTTGCACAACGGCGTACACCTGCTGTCCCCACTGGCGTGCGCCCGTCATTAATTCGCTGTAGCGCTCAACGTTATCGCTGAACACCCATACATTGGTTAATTGACTCATGATGATATTCTCCGGGTTAGTTCAGCGCTTTTTTCAGGTGTTCGGCCAGTTCGGCGATCGCTTCCGGCGAGTCGCTTTCCAGAATAATGTGCTTACGCTCTGCCTGCGGTGGCACGTGGATCTGCGTCAGCTCGGTGTGGGGGGCAGTACGCTGCCAACTGATATCGTCGGCTTTCCATTGCGTTACCGGTTTTTTGCCCGCACCCAGAATCGCCTTCATTGACGGAATTTTTGGCGCATTAATATCCGATGTCACGCAGAGCACGGCAGGCAGCGGCAACTCAAGAATTTCCACTTCTTCTTCCAGCGTGCGCTCCACGCGTACCCGGTTACCCAGCAGTTCAATCTGGCTTACGGCATTGACGGTAGGCAGCTGCAACATCTCACCGACCAACAACCCAACCTGTTGTGCATAGAGATCGCCGGAACCCTCACCGAACAGCAGCAGATCGAAACCCATCTTGCGGGCCGCAGCCGTTAACACCTGAGCGGTATCCTTGGGCAGTGCATTATCTAACTGTGCATCCTGCACCAGGAACAGTTCATTCGGTCCGCGCGACAGTACATCTTTACGCACTTTGGTGTTATCCAGCAGGCTGCCGCCGACGCTCAGCGCTGCGACATGCCCATCAGTACCAGCCAACTGGGTGGCGGCCTCAATGGCGTTTAAATCAAACTGGCTGATTTTTGCATCGGCGCGGTCGAAATTGAGCGTGCGTTGGGCGGTAACCACAATGTCTTGCTCTTCGGGCACCAGCTTGAAACAGGTTATTATTTTCATGGCGTCTCCTATTGGTCGCTCGCAGGCGGTGCATCGAAAAATAATATCGATGTGCCTCAGAGAGATATAAAAAATTGATGAAAATAGTGTGCGGGGGAGAGGGGTAAAAAACGACATGATAATATGTTTTAGTTACCAACAATCTTGCAAAAAAATTGTGCGCAGCGGCAGAAAAAAGTATTTCATGACATATTGCTTATGCAGCATCACCGTTAAACATTACGGCGATATTCGCAACAGCGCCTTCACGGTGAAAACAACGTGTGGAAATAAGGTGTGATGCGCATCATAAATACGTGGCTTTTTTTTAATTGGAATTATTAACACGCTCACTAAATAAAGAAAATTTCATCAAATTGTGAATGCAATGTTTTCTTTATGTAGGCGATGCGTATTTAAAATGAGAAAAGTCACACAAGATTGTACGTTAAAAAAGGGCGTTTTTTAGACGGTGCAATCGAGTGGTGTAATCTTGCATGATATGCAAACAATCTTGTTTTGCGCGGTTAAAAACGTGATATACAGTACGGGTCGTTGCGCTACTTTACCCCTAAATAATTGGCTCACACCTTACTGCTTCCCGTGGAGGTTGTCATGTATCAGCGCTGGTTTGACAATAATACCGATACCTTGTTTGAAAAGGGAATGACGCCCAAATTGTCCCGTTTTGTGATCAGCGATGACCCAAACTGGGAGTCTGGACACCACGTACATGATGCAGAAACGGAGCTGATCTACGTAAAAAGTGGCGTAGCCCGGCTTATCATCGATTCGTCCAATTATGTTGCACAGACCGGGGATATTGTGGTGGTTGAGCGTGGCCGATTACACGCCGTCGCCTCCGATAATGCCTCTCCTGCAACCACCTATACCTGCGCCGTTTATGGATTTAAATTCCGCGACAGGGATGAGAACCAGATCATGCAGACCAATTCCTGCCCGGTGGTTTCAGTGGTGAAAGGGAAAGAGGTAATAAAAAGTATATTTCACGAACTGGGGGTGATGTTACCACAGCAAAAAAACCTTTTATCTTCACCGGTCTACGATGCTTTTGGTTATGCCTTGACGGCGCTATTTTATGAAAACTTTAAAAATGCCTACCGTTCTGAATCCGGTTATATTCGCAAGGAAGTGTTGGTGAAAGATATTTTGGTTTATCTCAATAATAATTATCGGGAAAAAATAACCCTGGATCAGCTCGCTAAAAAGTTCCGCGCCAGCGTCAGCTACATTTGCCATGAATTTACCAAGGAATATCATATTTCTCCTATCAACTATGTGATTAAACGCCGGATAACCGAAGCAAAATTTTCGCTGACCAACACCGAGTGCAGTTTGAACGAGATTGCTATCCGCGTGGGGTATGACAATGTTGATCACTTCGCCAAATTATTTATGCGCCATGTTGGTTGTTCACCCAGTGAATACCGTAAGCAGTTCAAAAATAGCCTGAATGGATTGGAGTATATAACGGAGTTTGGTGAGAGTTCAGAATTGCTGCTGTGATGCGGATATACGGTTGAGACTCCCGTGTGGACGGGAGTCTCAACCTGTCAGTTATTTACTTTGGTAATCTTTCAGAATCTGCCGTCCGGCAATATAAATCATGATTTCATCAGTACCGCCGCCAATCCTTTCGCAGCGCACGTCACGCCAGAAACGGGATACGCGTGCGTCATCCGTGTAACCCAGTCCACCCATGATCTGAATGGCATCATCGATCACTTCCAATGCGGTGCGAGCGCAATAGAGTTTGCACAGCGCGGCACTGGTGCGTAATGACAGTTCCTGATCCGCCTGCCAGGCGCATTTCAGCACCATATTACGCATGTTCTCGATTTTGATGGCCATCAGCGCCAGCTTTTCCTGGATCATCTGGTTATGCCCAATCGGTTTGCCAAACGCGATACGCTGGTTGGCATAACGGGCGGCATCTTCGAAGGCACACTCAGCAAAACCGGTACTGCGTGCAGCATTGATCAGGCGTTCCATTTCGAAATTGTACATCACGTTCAGGAAGCCCATGCCTTCCTCACCCACCATGTCGCTCTCTTCGACTTCAACGTTATCGAGATAGACTTCGCAGGTGGTCAGCATATGCCAGCCGATTTTATGCAATGGGTTGATTTTGATGCCGGGCTTATTGGATTCCACCCACCACAGGGTAAAGGCTTTTTTCGGATCCTGCGGTTCGGGATCGCGCGCCAGCACCAGCATATAAGGGTACTCTTTGGCGCCGGTGATAAAGGTTTTTTGCCCGTTGAGATACACCTTGCCGTTTTTACGGGTGTAGCTGGTGGTCGCACTGCTGTTGTCCGAGCCTGCGCCCGGCTCGGTGAGGGCCAGCGAATAGGCTGGATCGCCAGTCGCCAGCGTGCTTTCCGCGGTTTTACGCAACTGCTCGGCAGAACCAAAACGACGCATGCTGTGGATGCACTGACCGTTAGTGATCAGGAACGCTGGTGCGCCGTTTTTAGACACTTCCATCAGCGCCAGCATTTGGGTGACATAGTCCGCCGGAATGCCGCCAAATTCTTCCGGCACGCCCAGCAGGGAAATGCCGTTATCGGCCAGCGCCCGCATAAATTCTTTCGGATAGGTGCCGGTCTGATCGCAGGTTCTGAAATACTCTTCCGGGAAATCACTGGTGATCAATTCCCGAATACTGGCAAGCAGCAGTTCTTGCTCTTCGGTTAAGGCAAAGTCCATCGTTTTTACTCCTGTTATTGTTCAGCGTCTGGCAATACAAAGCCCATCACGTCATCGAAAAAGAGGCGTGTATCCATCAGTTTTAAGTCAGGCGAAATGACCGGGGTAAAGTCCATCTGTGCCAGAATGTCTTTTTCCAGATCGACGCCGGGAGCTATTTCAACCAGGTGCAAGCCGTCCGCTTTTAAGGTGAAGACGGCGCGTTCGGTGATGTAACGCACGTCCAACCCGCGTTCGAGCGCGATTTTTCCGCTGAACGTGATTTCAGGGATTTCCTGAATGAATTTTTTGACTTTCCCTTCCTGCACGATCGTCAGCTTGCCGTCGCCGACATCCGTTTTTAAACTGCCCGCCGTCAGGGTGCCGCAGAAGATGATCTTCTTCGAGGTAGCGCTGATGTCGATAAACCCGCCGGTGCCCATGATCTTGCCGTTGAATTTGTGCACGCCAACGTTGCCGTGTCGGTCGATTTCAGCAAAGCTCAGGTAGCACACATCCAACCCACCGCCGTGGTAAAAATCGAACTGAGAGGTCATGTCCAGAATGGCGCGGGTATTGACGTTGGCGCCGAAAGCCACCCCTTGTGTGGTGATCCCGCCGATAGGGCCGGTTTCCACCGTCAGCACGAAGTCATCGGCGCAGCCCTCTTCGCGAGCCACCAGACCGATACCGTCGGCGATACCGACGCCCACGTTACCGACAGCACCTTTGCGCATTTCGAACAGCGCGCGGCGTGCTACCAGCTTGCGCTGGTTAAGGGGGATGGCCATTTTGGTGCTGTCATCCAGTACAAAATCGCCGGAGATAAAACGGTTGACGGGCGCACCGCCGTACAGTTGGGTTTGCGTTGAATCCACTACCACAATGTCGATCAGGTAGCCGGGAATGCGCACAGATTTAGGATGCAGCGTGGCTTTTTTGACCATCTTCTGCACCTGCATCATCACGATACCGCCGTTATTGTGCACGGCTTGTGCAATCACCAGCGCATCGAGGTACATCACTTCATCTTCAAACGACGCGTACCCTTCGCTGTCGCAGGTCGTGGCGCGGATAAAGGCAACATTCGGAGCAATAGCCTTGTAGAACAGGTATTCCTGATTATCGATCTCGACCAGTTTGATCAACTCGTCTTTGGTCACTTCATTCAGCTTGCCGCCCTGCTGACGCGGGTCGACAAAGGTACCAATACCGATATTGCTCAAAATGCCCGGCTGGTGTGCGGCAGAAGCACGAATCGCTTGTGTCAGCACCCCTTGCGGGTAGTTGTAGGCGACGATCTTGTTTTGTTCTGCCAGATCGGAAATTCGCGGTGACTGTCCCCAGTGACCGCACAGCGCCCATTTTACCAGGCCTTCCTGTGCCAGCGGACTGATGCCACGTTCGGCGCGATCGCCTAGCCCTGTTGGGCTGATCAGCGACAGGTTACGCGGTGATTGCGTGGTCTTGTAGCGGTCGGCGAGGGCAGTGATCAGTGAGGTGGCTTCCAGAATGCCACCGCCGGCCCCTAATACGCACAGGGTGGCTTCATCAGGGATGTAGTTAACCGCGTCCTGCGCGGAAAGCACCGGCACTCGGCCATTAATTCTTTTCGGTTTTTCCAGTTTCATTGCAACTCCTCATGATAAGCGAATGAACGCGCACTGCGCGTGGCCGTGCACGCGGCTATAGCCGCGCCATCGCTATTCAGGATTGGTGTAATACCGTCAATACGGCGCGCAAATCTTTAACGGCAATTTGCCCTGGGGCAGAGGCCTTTTTCAGTGCGCCAAAGGTGGCGGCTGAACCAAACAGTTCGCCGGAGAGACGGGAGATAACACCGGTTTTCGACATGGACATGGTGATGATCGGGCGGTCAGCGTGCTTCTCATGCATTTCCAGGGTGGCGGCCAGCAGCGTGAGCACATCGTCTTTGCTCTGCGGCATCAGGGCGATTTTCGGGATATCGGCACCCAACTCCTGCATCTTGCACAGGCGCTTAACGATCTCTTCTTTCGGTGGAGTCTTGTGGAAATCGTGGTTGGACATGATGACTTTCACGCCGTGAGCATGCGCAAACGCCACGGTATCTTTCACCAGCGCATCGCCGGTAAACAGTTCCAGGTCGATCATATCCACAAACCCGCTCCCTACTACCGCTTTGTTCAAGGCGATATAGGCTTCGGCGGAGAGCGCTTTTTCCCCACCTTCTTGCTTGCTGCGAAAGGTAAACAGCAGGGGCTTGTCGGGGATGCAGTCACGCAGTGCGCGCACTGCCTCCAGCACGCTGGCGATGGAGGTCACGTCATCAAAATGGTCGGCGCGCCATTCCAGGATATCGACGTCGCCGTCCTGATAATGGTGGGCTTCAGACTTGATGGTGGCGATGTCTTTACCCATCAGCGAGACGATGATTTTTGGTGCGCCTTCGCCAAACACCCGATTTTTTACAGTTACGGTTTTCATGCTTTTCCCTTTACGTCATCATTTGCCACACAGTCTGATAACGCGGCGTGAGGAATACGCCGCGTACCGACGTGTTTTAGGCGTTAAATCCCATCACTTTTTTGATGTGTTCCAGCGGAAACTCTTTGCCGGTCCAGAGCTTGAATTGCTCAGCCCCTTGCCACAGCAACATGCCGTAGCCATCAATGGTCTTGCAGCCTGCATCCATGGCCATTTGCAGCAGTTTGGTAATATGCGGGTTGTAAACGCACTCGGTGACTAACAGTTCAGGGCGCAGCATGGCGATATCGCTCACAACGCATTGGTCTTCCAGCGGCTTCATGCCGACTTTGGTTCCGTTGGTCAGAATATCGGCGTGCGCGATGGCGTCGGCGAAGGCTTTCTGGTTCGCCAAATCACTGACGGTGACGGTGCAATCGGTGTTGTCATTCACGCGTTTGGCGAAGGCGATGGCCTGTTCGTAGAATTCATCTTTACGGTTGAACAGTTTGATCTCTTTGATACCTTCAATGGCTGCCTGGGCGCCAATTGCGGTTGAGGCGCCGCCCGAACCGACTAACACCATGGTTTTGCCCTGAATATCAAAGCCGCTTTCTTTGATGGCGCGAATATGCCCGGTACCATCGGTGTTATAACCACGCAAATACCCGTTATCATTAACAATGGTATTAATCGCACCAACCAATTTGGCGGCCGGTGTTAATTCATCCACATATTGGCAGGCCAATTGTTTATTTGGCATTGAGACGCCAGTACCACGCATTTTCAGCGCCTTAAGGCCTTCAATCGCTTTGCCAAACGTGGTGTTGTCTACCTCAAAGGCCATATAGGTGAAAGGCAACCCCGCTTTTTCCAACGCCTTATTTTGCATTTCCGGCGAAAGGCTGTGTCTGATGGGATAAGCCATTAATCCAATCAGTTCATATTTTGCGGTAACATCCATTCTAAACTCCTTACACAAGGTAATAATTGGTGGTGCAGTTATTCAGGCAATAGGCGGGCGTATATCGCGCAAACTGCCGATTGCCATTCTGTTCAGTGTTTAAAATTAATACTCACATTCTTGTGGTGTCGTTATTGAAAGAAACGTTCGCCGAACCGTACATCGGTTTGCGGGATTTTGAATACTTTGTAGTAGCGAATAAAAACCACGATGGCAGTAACAAAGGCCAGCAGGGCAAATGCGATATCCAACAAAATAATGTATTGCAGACCGATTTTTGACAGGTATCCGGTAATGAGCGGAATTAAGAAATTAGCCAGGCCACCCATCATCATGTAAACGCTGGTGACTTTGGCTTTGCTTTTTGGGAAAAATTCGGACATGACAGAAACGCCGAGTTGCAATATCCCACCTGCGGCTGAAAAACCGATAACAAAGGCCCCCACATTACACACCAACGGTGATGGGTAGAGGTAAATAATCGTGGCAGTGATCACCGAAACGCCGGTATTGAACACGTTGGCCCACACCGGGCGCACCATGCTTTTTAACAGCAGCGCGAAAATAAATACGCACACCAGTGAACCCATGCTGTAATACGAGATGGTTTTCAGCGCATCGGCTTCTGCCATACCGGCAAAGGCCATGGCATATTTCGGCATCCAGACCACAATGACGTAAAAAGTGGAGAATGCGGCAACACCAAAAATAATAGAGGCAACCCCTTCCAACCAGGCGAGCGGCTTACTGTTCATCTGCGGTAATTCTTTGGCGATAGTGGCATCCACCAATTGGCTGGGAAACTTGCTTCTGAGCAGCAGCAACGATACCAGCACAAACAAAACACCGGGGATGATCATCGCATAGCCATACCAGATGTGGCTGAGCAGCAGGTAGCTGACCAGCATCGGATATAACATCTGACCGAAGGAGATCATGGCTTTTAATAAAATGACCGCTGAACCTGATGTTTTGGGATAACACTCCATCAGTGCCGGATAGCCACCGGTATCCAGCGCCGCATTGGCGACACCGACGCACACCGCCAAGCCGAAGGCGACAATCAGATTGGGGCTGGCGGGAATACCAAAGAAGAACAATATATATAAGCTAACGCCGAGCAAGATGACCGAGCGGCGACCAAATTTGTCAGAGATAACGCCAAAGAAGAGAATACTGACCAATCGGCCTAAGCCAATGCCCGAAATCAGGTACGCTATACCCGCATTGTCAGTGCCAAATTTCTCCGCAAGGGATGTCATATTTTGTGCCAGCGTAATAACGCTGACGCCATGTAAAAAATAACTGAGATAGATACCGACGACGGCTAATAAGAAGGGCGCATTGAAGGCCTTATTCTGGCTCATGCTTTTCTCCGCATTTCGTTAATGATTCTGCTTGTTGTTGATGTTTTTTATAACCAGGGATAGCGGTTTTCGTTTTTCCTGACCTTTTGTGTTTCAATGATTATCGATACTGCGTGAGATACTTTTATTCTCGTTATGTAATGTATTAAATGCGGATGGTAATAAATACGTAATATGCCGTTTTAGTTGCCAACTTTATTGCTGTGCAATGTGAGGCGGCGGAGAGAACGGATGTTGATGAAATGTTTTTATTTCACAAGTGCCCTACAACAAAGCAATCTTAAGAAAGGCGGGATGCATCACATTGTGTTCACGGTGCAACGTTGTTTTGTGATCTGACAGCCAGTATTATTTTCTCAATTTATCAGAGGGTGTATATATGCTATAGCGCCGTGTCATTCCTGTCCGATTTATGTTTTTACTCATTAACAATTGCGTTACGCCGTGCATTTTTGTTGTTCAGACAAACGTACCGCCTATATTGCACAGCACGAAAACAATGTTGCATTAGCCCTGTTTGACGGGCGGTTGCAACGGTAAAAGCGGGATATGCTGGCAATAGGAACTTAACAATCTCACTGCGTGCAAATGACGCCGTGATACCTTGCCAAGAGGTCGGTCATGAATTTAAAACAGCTCCACTACTTTAAACGTCTGGCTGAAAAGCAGCATTACACCGAAGCGGCCTCAAGTCTGTTTATTACGCAGCCGTCGCTCAGCCACGCCATTGCCGAGTTGGAGAAAGAGTTAGGGGTGATGCTGTTTGAAAAATCAGGCAGGAATGTACGTATTACCCATGCGGGCAAGCTTTTTTTACCCTATGTGGAAAATGCGTTGCTGGAACTGGAGAATGGTCGTCTGGCGCTGCGTCAGATGTGTGGCCCGCAGGATGATGTAATCAGTCTGGCATTTATCTACACCATGGGCGAAACCGTGGTACCGCGCCTGGTCGATCGTTTTGTCCATCAGCCCGGTAATGACAACAAACGTTTTTGCTTTTATCAGGGCACCACGTCCGCGCTGGTGGACGATCTGAAAGCCGATAAATACGATATGGCGATCTGTTCGCTGGTGGCGGATGAGAATGAAATAGAGTTTTTACCGTTGATAAGCCAAGAACTGGTGCTGGTGACCTCTTGCCAACACCCGCTGGCACAGCAAGCGAAGGAAGACATCTCATTGGAAGAGGCTATCGCCTATCCGTTTATCTTCTTTTCACCGAAAAGCGGGCTGAGTCAGTTCATTGACAAGATGTTTATGCAGAAAAAACTGATCCCGGAAATTGCGTGTTATGTTGAAGAAGACACGGCGATGGTGGGATTGATCAGCGTCAATTATGGCATTGCCGTGATGCCGCGTATCAGCACACTCTCACGTTCGGATCTGCATGTGATGCGCATTCGCGATCCCGGCCCAACGCGCTATATCTACCTGGCTACGCGTAAAGACAAAATGCTGTCAGTGGCGGCGCAAGGGTTTAAAAAATTTGTCTTTGCCGCCTGCCAGACCTTGCAATTTTAGCGTTTGACGCCTCTGGCCTCGTGCTCAGAGGCAGGGTGTCAGGATGGGCGCCGCAGCGCACCGTCAACGTCCAGTTCATCCGCAGTCAGAAGGTTGTCACGAGTTTTCCGGTTGCGGTAGCCGATAAACAGCGCCAGCAGGAAACCGGCAGCGGCAACCCCGGTATCAAACCACATAATGCTGGCAATACTGGTTTGTGACAGTCTGGCGGTAATGAGAGGGATCGTGAAGGTCGCGATGCTGCCTGCGCTGTAGTAAATCGCGGTGGCTTTGCCTTTGGCGTGGGGAAACCGTACTGCCATCAGTGTCAACCCCAGTTGCAGGACGCCCCCCGCAGCGGAAAAGCCAATCACGAAAGAAAATACAATAACGGTGTTAGGGCTGGGATACAGACACACACCCAGCAGTGCCACAAACGAAATAAACGTGTAGAGCATCAGCAGTGAGGTGGAACTGACGGTTTTTCTCACTAACACGGCGGAGATGACTACACAGAGTAGCGAACCGACGGTGTAGATACTGAGCAGTTTGATTGACATGGTGTAACTCATGCCCGCGACAAACTGGCCGTACTGTGCCAGCCATTGGCTGATAAGGTAAAACGTTGCCATGGCGATGTAGCCATACAGCGTATAGCTGGCGAGATCCACCAAAGAACAGGCGTGTTGTGTAGGAGAACGTACCACAGGCGTTTCAGTCGCCAAGGTTTCCCGCACCACTTTTCCCGGATGTGCTGGGAAAGGATAACGAAACAGACAAATGCCATTGAGCAGCATAATGCCTGCGGCGATGATAAACGACCAGCCGAACCACAGGTCTGCCCATACCAACAGGCTGATGATCATGGGCAGCAGGAATTGTCCGCTGGAGACAAAGGCTTTAATGAGAATGTTGGCGGTGCTGGGGGAAGAGGGGAACGCTTCCATCAGCGATGGATAAGTGCCGGAATCGAGGAAGCTGTTAGCCATCCCGGCAAGAAAGCCAAAGCAATAGGCAGCAGCAATGCTTTGTGAGCCGAGAATGCCAAAGAAAAAGCCGAGATAGCATACCATTCCCAGATAGACGAACGGTTTACGGCCAAAACGGTCGGACAACATCCCTGCCAGCAACAGCAAACTCAGCCTGCCAATGCCCAGCGATGAAATGACGACAGATACCCCTGCGGCGTCGGTTTGCCACTGTTGCTCCAGATGTGGCATGTTCAGGCTGATTAATATCACCCCCATGCCATGCACAAGATAATTGAGATATAAGCCGAAGGCGGTTGGTATATATTTGTTTTTCATAGTTAGCCTTGTGAGAAAACGCCTGGGTGAAAAAAGAAACCCTGTTGTTTTCTTGCCCCGATGCGTAATACCAGTCTTATCTTGGTTTCCTGTCGTATTCAATTGACATAACCTACAGATTTACGGCCGGTTTTAAAGTTTTTTGATGCTAACAATCCCTTTGGGAAATGAATAATTCCTTTTTTTATATTAATTCATAGATTGTTTCTATCGGCAAATCCGATAAATGTTATTGATGTTAATTTTTATGCCCAAAACCCTGACATGTCATTCTATTTACCCAATGAAAAAGAAACGGATGTGTAACACTCAGTAGAATATGTTTTATTGGTGAAATTATCCTGTGGTTAATCGTGAGTCCTGCAGCGATAATAAAATCTTTAATTTGTGATTTGTCTCTCAAAGTATGGTTAAAATAGGTATCTCATTATCATTTTGCCACACATTATAACGAAATACAGAGAGCATAAATTTGTTGTAATACCTCAGTTTTGTCTTTATTGGCATCGATGACATAATGCGCGCTTTCCTGGTAAAGAGGGGCTCGCTCTTCGATAATACCAGTAATCTCTTCAGTAATAGATAAACCCGTTAGCGAAGGGCGCTGACTGACTGCTGGGTTTGATTTCAGTCGCGCGACTACGGTTTCTGCCGAGGTGGCAAGATAAAACACGATGCCGTGATTTTTCATGTAGTGACGGTTTTTTTCCGAGACCACCATTCCGCCGCCCGTCGCTACCACAGCATCACGTAACATAACGTCTTGGAGAATCTGACTTTCGATATCGCGGAAACGATCCCAGCCTTGCTCATCAACGATTTGCGCGATGGTTTTATTCGTTTGTTTTTGCACCAGATCGTCAGTATCAATAAAATGCCGATTTAACCGAGTTGCCAGCATCTTTCCTACGGTTGTTTTACCGGATGCGCGCGGACCGACTAAAATAATCGAATGAATCATCTATTATCCTTAACATAACCGTTCCAAGTTGTGTGCGTAAAGTTCAGCGGCAACGGATTGGTATATTTTCCACTCAATATAATCACCGTCGGTATAAACAGTACGAAAGTCAGCATAGTCGGGGAAAAAACGCATAGTATTATTTCCGATGCGATTATTAATTTTTTCGATGATCGCATCGAGCCGTTGCTTACGTTTTTTGTTCATCAGCATTAATGTGTCAATAACCTCTGTAGGTATTGGCTGTGCGCCACTTTCCCATAAACGCCAGGTTTCGCTTTCAGCACCGTTTGCAATATAGGTGGCTGCTTCATCAATACTCATAAAAAAAAGTTGACGTAGGGCTTGTAGCTCTAAAGGGTTCATCATAATGCGACTCCACAACGCAACGAATTATGCTGTCAGTAAATAACATTATTGCTTATTTGCCGGCTTGATTACTGTCACACTATTTTGTGCAACATTGTTTATTTGCAGTGTTATACGGGTTGGCGCGATCTTTGCATTACATTGTATCGGTGTGAGAGCCGTGTGTTTGATGAGAAGGCCTGTGCGCGGAGTAATCTGATGGTAGCGAACCCTGAAACCACCTTGCAATTTTTGATGACCTCGCGGCAGTGTGAACTGAACAGCCTGCGCTGCCTGCTGCAAAGCGGCGAACTGGTTGGCAAAATAAGCCAACTGGTGCATATGCTGCAACGGGAGCGCGGCACCTCGAACCTGTTTTTGTGCGCGCAAGAGAGCGTGGCGCCTGAGGCGTTGAGACTGCGTGAGCAGGATGTCGGCCTGGCGCAAGCACAGGTGATGGCCCATCTGTTACAACTGGAACAACGCACCGATCTGTTGCCTCAAGCCAGTCGTCTGTTCAGCCGGGCGGCGAGTGTGGTTTACAGCCTCAGTTTGCTACCGGTATTACGTCACAAACTGCGACAGCGCATGCTGCCTCAGCCAGACGTGATGACTGCTTTCAACGATATCATTCGACACCTGCTGGCGCTGGTTTTTGAGGTGTCAGATACTGCGGCTGAGCCGGGCATAGCCCGGGCGCTGGTTGCCATGTTCAGCTTTATGCAAGGCAAAGAATTTGCCGGGCAAGAGCGTGCGTTAGGGGCGGCAGCCTTTGCCACCGGCGCATTTACCCCGGATCGCCAGCAGGCGTTGCTGGATTTGATTGAACGACAAGAACGTTGTTTCGATACCTTTGTCGATTTTGCCGATGATGAAAACAAGGCTCACTGGCAGCAACTGGGCACCGATCGCGAGTTTGAACGCTTGCGCCGTATAGCCTGCACCCGCATGGCAGCGGGGGCGTTGAATGCAGGGGAGAGCATGCGCTGGTTTGCACTGGCGACTGAGCGTATCGATGCGATGAAACGCTTGGAAGATGCCCTGGAACAAACGTTGATGGCACTGTGTCAGCAGCGTATCACGGCCGCAGAAGCGGCCTGCCGCGATCAAGCTGTCAGCGTTGAACATTTGCTTGAACAGCAGCAGGACCATGCGCATGGCTATTCGGTGTTTATGCCGGGTGAAGAGATGGTGTCCTCACAAACCGCAGCCCAGTGGATCAGCAGCGATGGGGTTTGTCCGCAGTTAGGGCGCTCTTTGTTATCGTTGGTGCAGACACAATCACGTCGATTGCAACGCCTCGATAGCGAACTGACAGAAATGCGCGCTTCTCTGACCGAGCGCAAACAAATCGACCGCGCCAAAGGCATGTTGATGCAGCATCGCGGCATGACCGAGGAGGAAGCGTATAAAACGCTGCGCAGCCTGGCGATGAGTCAAAACAAAAAGCTGGTGGAGATTGCCACGGCCATGCTGGCGGTGGCGGATGTGTTCCAAAGTCCTCCCTGAAACCCCTGTAAGCGGCTTTATATGCACACTAATCGTGCGTGCGTTGCCAGATTAGTGTGCAACCCTGTGTGTCATCTCTCTGCTTGCAGGGCGAGCGACTCATCGCTGGCAGTGGCTACGCCGTTAGCATTGTTCTGGTTATCTCCCCGCAAATTATCGTGTTAACTGTGTTTCATCTCACAATGTTTGCGGTTTTTATTGTGTTATTTCCATATTGGTATGGTTGTTGCTTTTAACTTGGTGTGGCGATGAATCCGTTGCGAAACCACGGGGATCGAAACGGATTCATACACTGAACATGATTAAGTGTTCCTCTTATGCCAACGGCGGTATCAGGGGGGCACGGGCAAAGGCGTCCATCAGCATGCGTTCACGCATGGCTTATGGACGCCTTTTTTATTTTTCACAGTCCTACCGGCTGTAGACGTAAGGGTTGCGTTGATGAGTGAAACGAAAAACAACACATCATTTTCCCGTCGCCAGTTTCTCGCGGGAAGTGCGGCACTCGGCGGCAGTTTTTTATTACCGGGGTTGATGAATAGCGTTTGGGCAGCCGGTTCTGACGCACCGGAGAAAACCACGATCCGCGTCGGTTTTATTCCTCTGACCGATTGCGCCTCGGTGGTGATGGCCGCAGAAAAAGGGATCGACAAGAAATACGGTATCACTATTGTCCCCAGCAAAGAGGCAAGCTGGGCTGCGGTGAGAGACAAACTGGTTTCCGGCGAACTGGACGCTGCACACATTCTCTACGGTCAGGTGTACGGTTTGCAACTCGGGCTGGCGGGTACGCAGCACGATATGGCGGTACTGATGACCCTGAATCAGAACGGGCAGGGCATTACGTTGGCGAATGCACTGCGTGATGCTGGTGTGACCGACGGCGCGTCACTCAAGCAATTTATCGCCGCCAGCCCGGCGGGCACGCACACGTTTGCACACACCTTTCCCACCGGTACGCATGCCATGTGGCTTTATTACTGGCTGGCGGCGTCGGGTATCCACCCGTTTAACGATATCCGCACCGTGGTCGTGCCACCGCCGCAGATGGTGATGAACATGAAGATTGGCAACATGGTGGGCTGCTGCGTGGGTGAGCCCTGGAACCAGCGTGCCATCAGCGAGGAGATTGGTTTTACTGCCGCAACGTCGCAGGAGGTCTGGCCCGATCATCCCGAGAAAGTATTAGGCACCCGCGCCGCCTGGGCTGATGAAAACCCGCACAGTGCCCGCGCGCTGACGGCTGCCGTGCTGGAGGCCGGGCGCTGGATTGATGCCTCCGATGATAATCGGCGTGAAACCGCTGCGGTTATCGCCGGGCGCGCTTATGTCAACACCAAAGCGGAGCAGATCGTTGAGCGCATTCAGGGCAACTACGACAACGGCCTGGGTAAGCGCTGGAAAGATGAGCACGCCATGCGTTTTTACCGCGACGGTGCGGTGAATTACCCCTATCTCTCTGACGGCATGTGGTTTCTGACCCAGCACCGACGCTGGGGGTTGCTCGACAGCGATCCGGATTATCTGGCAATAGCCAAAAAAATCAACCGTACCGAACTCTACAAGCAAGCTGCAAGTCAGGTGGGCAATGTGCCGTTGCCAGGTAGTGATATGCGCAGCAGTACGCTCATCGACGGTATCCGCTGGGATGGCAGCGATCCGGTGGGATACGCCAACGGTTTTAGTGTCAATAAGCGAGGCTAGCCATGAAAGTTCAGGCACAGGTTGTTCCCATAGTGGCAGAGGTTGTGGATACCAAACCTCACAGCGCGCAAGTACTCTCACTCCCCGAGACGACTCGCCCCACAACAGCGTCACCGGTGGTTTCCACGCCAGCGCCACGCACACCCCGTTGGCCGGTGCAGGCTCGGCGCTTGGCGCAGGCCATATTGCCCGCATTATTGGGCATCGTGCTGCTGTTGGGGGGGGGCAAGTGGCTGCGCTCAATAGTGAAGGTTTTCCGACACCGTGGCAGACGGCGCAATCAGCCGCCGTACTGTTCGCCGACCCCTTTTATGTTGCAGGCCCTAACGATCAGGGCATTGGCTGGAATGTATTGGCCTCTTTGAAACGCGTCGCTATCGGGTTTGGGCTGGCCGCACTGGTGGGGATCCCCGCGGGTTTCATGATTGGCCGCTTTCGTTTTCTCGCTGGCATGTTCAACCCGGTTATCGCGCTGCTGCGCCCGGTCAGCCCGCTTGCCTGGTTGCCGATCGGTTTGCTGCTGTTTCAGCGCGCCGAACCCGCCTCCAGTTGGACCATTTTTATCTGTTCGATTTGGCCCATGATCCTCAACACGGCGGAGGGTGTACGCCGAATTCCTCAGGATTACCTGAACGTAGCGCGTGTGTTGAATCTCTCCGAATGGAACCTGATGTGGAAAATTCTGTTTCCTGCCGTGCTGCCTCATGTGTTAACCGGCGTGAGGTTGTCTATCGGTATTGCCTGGCTGGTGATCGTTGCCGCCGAGATGCTGACCGGCGGTATTGGTATCGGTTTTTGGATCTGGAACGAGTGGAACAACCTGAACGTGGAAAACATTTTGATCGCCATTCTGGTGATCGGCGTTGTGGGGCTGCTGCTGGAGCAGGGGCTGATGTTGTTGGCAAAACGTTTTAGTTATGACAACCAATAAGAGGATACCGCCATGTCATCAACGCCAATTATTCAAGTCCAACAGGTCAGTCAGCGCTTTTCGACCGCCAGCGGTGAGTTTCTGGCATTGGACAACGTCAGCTTTGATATTCAGGCCGGTGAAACCCTCAGTCTGATTGGTCACTCGGGCTGTGGAAAATCCACGTTGCTTAACCTGATCGCCGGATTAACGGCGCCAAGTGACGGCGGATTGCTGTGTGATAACCGCGAAATTACCGGGCCGGGACCGGAGCGGGCCGTGGTGTTTCAGAACCACTCACTGCTGCCGTGGCTCACCACCTACCAGAATGTGGAACTGGCGGTTAATCAAGTGTTGCGCCGCGCCATGAGTAAAGCGGAACGCCATGACTGGATTCTGCACAACCTTGATTTGGTGCACATGGGGCACGCTATCGACAAGCGACCTAACGAGATTTCCGGCGGCATGAAGCAACGCGTTGGCATTGCACGTGCACTGGCGATGAAACCCAAAGTGCTACTGATGGACGAGCCGTTCGGTGCGCTGGATGCCTTAACGCGCGCACATTTACAGGACGCTGTGATGGATATTCAGCAACGGCTTAACACCACGATTGTGTTGATCACGCACGATGTGGACGAAGCAGTATTGCTGTCGGACCGGGTATTGATGATGACCAACGGCCCGGCGGCCACGGTGGGGGAGATCATGACCGTCGATCTGCCGCGTCCGCGATCGCGCGTCACGTTGGCAGACGATCCTCGTTATCACCAGTATCGCCAGCAAGTGCTCTATTTCCTGTATGAAAAACAGCCTAAAGCAGCCTGATAAGCGAGTAGCGGCATGAAGCGACTGGTGATTATCGGTAATGGCATGACCAGCGCCCGGCTGGTGGAAAACCTGCTGCACATCGCAGCGCAGCGCTTTCAGATAACGGTATTCGGGGCTGAACCCTGTGCCAGCTATAACCGGATTATGCTCTCCCCGGTGCTGGGGGGAGAAAAATCCTTTACGGAGATTCTACTGCCCGCTGCTGCACCCGAGCACGGTATTTGTTATCGCCTGGGGGAACTCGTTCACCACATTGATCGCGAACGACGTTGTGTCGTCTCGGCAGGCGGTGAAACGGGTTACGACCATCTGGTGATTGCCACTGGGGCACGTCCGATGATGCCGCCGTGGCCCGGCGTTCACCTGGCGGGTGTGGTGGGGTTTCGCACGTTGGAAGATGTTGACGTCATGCTTGCTGCAGTACGCACCAACGCCCCGGTGGTGGTGATTGGCGGAGGATTGCTCGGCATTGAAGCGGCGGCGGCACTTCGGCAACAAGGGGCGTCAGTCACGCTAGTGCACCGTTCATCGATCTTAATGGATCGGCAACTGGATGAGACTGCGAGCGCACTGCTGGTGACCACGCTGCAAACGCGGGGCATCCAGTGCCTCATGTCGGCAGAGGTCGCCGCGTTGCGAGGAAACCGCCGTGTGGAACAGGTGCAGTTAACCGATGGTCGCTGCCTGAGCGCCGGGGTGGTGGTCGTGGCGACTGGCGTTACGCCTGAGTGTGAACTGGCGCGTAACAGCGGGGTGCCCTGTGCGCGAGGCATTCTGGTCGATGGACAGTTATGTACACAGGATAGCCATATCAGCGCGCTCGGTGAGTGCTGTGAGCTGCGGGGCGAGACGTTTGGGCTGGTTGCCCCTTGTCTGGCGCAAGCGAAGGTGCTGGCGCAGCGTTTGGCGGGGCAACCCGTCGAGGATTATCGCTCAGAAATGCTGGCCACTCGCCTCAAGGTCACGGGAATTGCAGTGGTCAGTGCCGGTGAACTGACACCGCAAACGGATGACGAGGTACACACGCTGTTCGATCCGCTGACGCCGCGTTATCGCCAACTGATTTTTCGTGCCGGACGCCTGCGTGGTGCGCTGCTGTTCGGTGACGCCGGAGACAGTGCACATCTGCTGTCGGTGATGAAGGAGGAGGCAGCTCTTGAACCTGCGCCTCTGCTATTTGGTCTCTCTTCCACGGCGGTTGAAGCCGTGCCGCAGTCTGTGAGGAGTCGTATGATGAGTAAACCTGTATTGATTGTTGTTGGCCACGGTATGGTCAGCCACCATTTTCTTGAACAGTTGGTTGAACGTGGTTTGCATAAGCAGTACCACATCACGGTTTTTGGTGAAGAGCGCTACCCTGCCTACGATCGCGTTCATTTGTCCGAGTATTTTTCCGGGCGCAGCGCTGACGATCTATCCATGGTGCAAGCGGGTTTTTTTGAACGTCATGATATAGAACTGCGCACCCAGTGCGAAGTGACGGCCATCGATCGTCAGCGCCGTTGTGTGGTTGATGCTCAGGGAAGAGAAACACCCTATGACCAACTGGTGCTGGCAACCGGATCGTATCCCTTTGTGCCACCGTTGGCTGGCAGCGATCGTCTTGGATGCCTGGTCTATCGTACTCTGGACGATCTCGATGCGATTGCCGACTGTGCTGCGCAATCGCACAGTGGGGTGGTTATCGGCGGCGGGTTATTGGGGCTGGAAGCGGCCAATGCACTGCGCCAACTGGGGCTGGAAACGCACGTAGTGGAATTCGCGCCGCGTTTAATGGCTGTGCAGTTGGATGACGGCGGTGCTGCGATGCTGCGGCGCAAGATTGAGGCCTTAGGGGTTCAGGTGCATACCGGCAAAGCCACACAGGCAATTGTGGACGGTGCCGCGGCGCGCCATCGCCTGTGTTTTGCTGATGGCAGTGAGTTGGAGAGCGATCTGGTGCTGTTCTCCGCTGGCATCCGTCCCCGTGACCAACTGGCGCGTGATGCCGGACTGGAGATCGGCGCGCGCGGCGGCATTGTGATTGACGATGCCGGGCAAACGTCTGACGCTAACATTTACGCCATCGGTGAATGCGCCTGCTGGCAACAGCAGGTGTTTGGGCTGGTCGCGCCTGGCTACCAGATGGCACGCAGCGTGGCGGCGACCCTCGCCGGACAGAACCAACCCTTTACCGGTGCCGATATGAGCACCAAATTGAAACTGCTGGGCGTCGAGGTGGCGTCTATCGGTGACGCTCATGGCAAAACCGCCGGTAGCCGACACTATCAATGGCATGATGGCCCGCGTGAAGTCTATAAGAGCATGGTGGTGTCGCAGGATGGCAAGCGCTTGCTGGGGGCCGTGTTGGTCGGTGACAGCAGCGACTACAGCACGCTGCTGCAAATGAAGCTCAACGACATGGTGCTACCCGCGCATCCCGCGTCGCTTATTCTTCCCGCACAGGAAGGCGCACCGGTGAAAGGGCTGGGGGTAGCCGCGTTGCCAGCCACTGCGCAGATTTGCTCCTGCCATAATGTCACCAAAGCGGATATTTGCGCGGCAGTGGCAAAGGGCTGCCATGAATTGGGGGCGATAAAAAGCTGCACCAAGGCAGGAACCGGCTGCGGTGGCTGCGTACCGCTGGTAAAACAAGTCATGGAACATGAATTCACGCAATCTGGCGTTGAGGTGAAAAAGGACATCTGCGAGCACTTTGCCTATGACCGTCAGGCGTTGTATCACCTGATTCGCGTTAATGACATTCGCACTTTTGATGACCTGATTGCCAGCCATGGGCAGGGGCGCGGCTGTGAAATATGCAAACCGTTGGTTGGCTCGATACTCGCTTCCTGCTGGAATGACTATCTGCTGCAACCACAGCATCTGCCTTTGCAGGATACCAACGATCGTTTCTTTGCCAACATCCAGAAAGATGGCACCTACTCTGTGGTGCCGCGTATTCCTGCCGGAGAGATCACCCCTGAGGCGCTGATCGCGATTGGGCAGGTAGCACAGCGTTATCAGCTTTACACCAAGATAACCGGTGGTCAGCGGGTCGATCTGTTTGGGGCCAGGGTTGAACAGCTGCCTGCTATCTGGCAGGAATTGCTTGATGCCGGGTTTGAGACCGGTCACGCCTACGGTAAATCGCTGCGCACGGTGAAATCCTGTGTGGGATCAACCTGGTGCCGTTATGGCGTGCAGGACTCTACCGCACTGGCTATCCAGTTGGAGAACCGTTACAAGGGGTTGCGCGCCCCACACAAGATTAAAATGGCCGTGTCCGGTTGTACGCGTGAATGCGCTGAAGCGCAGAGCAAAGACATTGGTGTGATTGCTACGGATAAGGGCTGGAACCTCTACGTGTGCGGTAACGGTGGTATGAAGCCACGTCATGCGGATTTATTCGCCAGCGATTTGGATACCGACACCTTGATTCGCTTTATCGATCGTTTGCTGATGTTTTACATCCGCACCGGCGATCGCCTGCAACGCACCAGTACTTGGATGGATAATCTGGACGGTGGTATCGACTACCTGCGTGAGGTTGTCATTGATGACGCGCTGGGCGTCGCCGACACGCTGGAAAGTGATATGCAACGGGTGGTGGACAGTTATCAATGCGAATGGCGCACCACGCTGGAGAGCCCCGATCGTCTGGCGCTGTTCCGTGGTTTTATCAATAGTGATACGCCCGATGAAGGCGTGGTGCAGGTCGCTGAACGCGGGCAACCTCGCCCGGTGCCGCGCGATGCGTTGCCGATTAAAGTGAGTGAACCCGTGTTGGCCGCAGAAGGGTGGACCTGCGTCGGCACCGTAGCGGATATTCCGCCTAACGCGGGCATGGCGGCACGCGTAGGGCAACAGCAAATTGCCCTGTTTCATCTGGCGGGACCGGTGCCACACATTTATGCATTGGACAACCATGAGCCGGGGAGTGCGGTAAACGTACTGTATCGCGGTATTGTTGGCGATGTTGACGGTGAACCTGTGGTTATTTCACCGCTCTATAAACGACGTATTCGACTTGAGGATGGCATCAGCCCTGATGATGACAGCCTGCGGGTTCGCGCCTGGCCGGTGAAAGTCGAACAGGGAAAAATCTGGGTGGCACATCGCGCCATGATACCGTTTTCACCTGTTGCGGAGGCATCATGAACACCTGCCGCACCACATGCCCCTACTGCGGCGTAGGCTGTGGTGTGCTGGCGGAGGTGACAGCTGAAGGTCAGGTCGCCATTAGCGGTGACAACGCGCACCCGGCAAACTTTGGGCGGCTGTGCGTCAAAGGTGCGGCGCTGGGTGACACGCTCGATCTGGCGGGCCGTCTGCTTTGGCCGATGATCGACGGCAAACGCGTTGCCTGGGATGACGCGTTGGATACGGTCGCGAATGAACTGCGTGGGATCGTTGACCAATATGGCCCGCAGGCGGTGGCGTTCTATGGGTCAGGGCAACTGCTGACCGAAGACTACTATGTGGCTAACAAGCTGATGAAGGGATTTATCGGCAGTGCCAACATGGATACCAACTCTCGATTGTGTATGGCATCGGCGGTGATTGGCTACAAACGGGCCTTTGGCGCGGATGCGGTGCCGTGCAGTTACGAAGATATCGAACGGGCGGACATGGTGGTGCTGGTGGGGTCAAACGCCGCCTGGGCTCATCCCGTCGTGTATCAGCGCCTGTTACAGGCGAAGCAGCAGCGGCCCGCACTTCGTGTTGTGGTTATCGATCCGCGTCGAACGGCAACCTGCGATATTGCCGATTTGCATTTGCCCCTGCTTCCCGGCAGCGATGCGGGGTTGTTTAACGGGTTACTGCGCTATCTGGCGCAGCACGATCGGCGAGGCCATATCGAGTTGACCGACGTCGAGACGGCGTTAGATCATGCACAGAGCTGGACATCAGAGAGGGTTGCCGATTTTTGTGCGTTGTCACAGCAAGATATTACCCTGTTTTATCGCTGGTTTGCCGACACAGATAACGTGGTGACACTGTATTCGCAAGGGGTTAACCAATCCTCCTCCGGCAGTGATAAATGCAATACCATCATCAATGCACATCTTTTTAGCGGCAAGCTGGGTTATCCCGGCAGTGGACCGTTTTCGATAACCGGTCAACCGAATGCAATGGGGGGAAGGGAAGTCGGTGGCCTTGCCAACCAACTGGCGGCGCACATGGGATTTACGCCGCAGGATATCGATCGCGTTGGGCGTTTCTGGGGAACAGCCAACGTGGCACAACACCCCGGATTAAACGCGGTTCCACTGTTTCAGGCGATTGAACGCGGCGAAGTAAAAGCGGTATGGATCATGGGGACCAATCCGGTGGTCTCATTGCCGGATGCCGATCGGGTGCGGCGTGCTTTACAGCACTGCCCGCTGGTGATCGTTTCTGATGTGATGCGCCATACCGACACCACTGCCTGCGCGCGCGTGCTGCTGCCCGCCTTGGCGTGGGGAGAAAAGGACGGCACCGTCACTAATTCAGAGCGGCGCATTTCGCGTCAGCGAGCTTTTCTGCCCGCGCCCGGGGAAGCGCGCGCGGATTGGTGGATTCTCACTCAGGTTGCTCAGCGCCTGGGGTTCACCGCCGCATTTCCCTATACCCATCCGGCGCAGATTTTTCGCGAACATGCGGCGCTGTCCGGCTTTGAAAATTGTGGTACGCGAGCGTTTGATATCAGCGCATTGGCAACACTAAGCGATGCGCAATGGCACGCGTTAACACCGGTTCAATGGCCGGTCACCGCAGATGCGACGCAAGGAACGGCTCGCTTATTCAGTGAGGGGCGCTGCTGGCACCCTGATGGGCGAGCGCGGCTGATCCCGATTGTGCCCAGCCTGCCCGCTGTAGCCCCCGACCACCACTATCCATGGGTACTCAATACCGGGCGTATTCGCGATCAGTGGCATACCATGACGCGAACGGGAAAATCTGCCCGTTTGCTGCGTCATCTCAGTGAACCTTACTGTGAGATGCATCCACAGGATGCTGCCGACAACGGCATACACGCCGGTGATATTGTGCGATTGAGCTCGGTCCACGGATGGATGTTAGCCAAAGCGCAGTTGGACAGCGGGCAGCAGCGTGGCTGCGTTTTTGTTCCGATGCATTGGAATCAACAGTTTAGTGGACAAGCGCGCGTGGGGAGCCTGATTGCGCCAGTGACCGATCCCCATTCAGGGCAACCGGAAAGTAAACATGCACGAGTACGCCTCCAGCCGTGGGCCACACGCTGGTTTGGCGAGATTTTCCTGATGGGGGAACAGCCTCCGCCTCCCTGTTGTTACTGGAGCAAAATCACGGCAACGGGTATCAGTCATTATCGTATGGCGGAGTGCGAACCTTTCGGTGACGGCTGGCAATGGCTGGCTCGTTACACCGCATCGATGAATAAAGCCTTTCAGAATTTGACCTATCAATGGGCACAAGGTGGTGATGGGTTGTTCTATGCCATCGGTTGGAAAGATCAACAGGCCATGATTGCCCTTTACGTACAACGTGTGCCGCTGGTGCTGGAAAGCGCAGTGATCTATGAGACGCTGTTGAATGACGCTTTACCGCTTGCGGAGCGCAGCCGGATTTTACTGTCTGGTGGCGCGTGTTCTGAACAAGACGCAACGGGCGCAACCGTATGCAGCTGTTTTGGTGTAGGGGAGGGGGCGATTTTGCAGGCAATACGCGGTGGCTGCCAGACGGCGGCAGCATTGGGCACTCAGCTCAAATGCGGTACCAACTGCGGTTCATGCATTCCTGAGCTTAAAGCATTGATACGACAACACGGTGAACCTATCGTCTTACAGCACGCTGGATAACGGGATAAAGGTAGCAGATGAAAAAAGTAACGCAAAACCACCCTGTTCCGGCAGGAGAAGCCGTGAACCCTGGTGATGTCTGGCTGGTGGGTGCCGGCCCTGGCGATGCCGAGCTGTTAACGCTCAAGGCATGGCGTGCGATCCAGCAAGCCGATGTTATTGTGCACGACCGTTTGGTGTCTGAGCAGATCATGGCACTGATACCTGCGACGACACTGTGTATTGACGTTGGCAAGTGCCGTGGACGTCACCCACTGTCGCAAACCCAGATCAACCAACTGCTGGCTGAGTTGGCGCAAGCACAGCAGCGAGTGGTGCGGCTGAAGGGCGGTGATCCTTTCATTTTCGGTCGTGGCGGAGAAGAGATGGATTTCTTGCAGCAACAAGGTATTCGCTGCTGTATTGTACCGGGTATCACTGCTGCCACCGGTTGCGCCGCCGCAGTAGGATTGCCGCTGACACACCGCGATTGTGCTCAGTCTGTGCGCTTTATTACCGGACACAGCCGAGAGGGAGAACCCGTACTTGATTGGCCTATGCTGGCGAAAGGTGAACAGACGTTAGTGTTCTATATGGGATTGAGCCACGCCAACCGGCTTTCTCAGCAACTTATCGCGCATGGCATGACAGGCACTACGCCGTTAGCGATTATTGAACGTGGCACTCAGCCACAACAACGGCTGCTGACGGCAACCTTGGCAACATTACCGCGACTGCTGGCGCAGTATCAACCTCAGTCACCCGGTTTATTGGTGGTGGGCGATGTTGTACGCTTTTGTCGCTATCCGGCATTGACGCTGATGCAAGATGATGATGTTGCTGCGGCGTGGATTGATGACGATATGCCGACTAAACAGCCATTTTGCTGCTAAATACAGCGAGAATGGTAAATAATGGGCCGCCGTGGTGAGCTTTTGAGCGTTCGGTTTTATCCCGACGACAAAGGGCTTGCCATCAGCACGTAACCAGTCCATAATAGCGTCCATTCCTGAAACGGAAATGAAAAAATCTTATTTAATCAATAAGTTATAAGTGAAAACTTATTGATATGACCAAAAGTTTAAGGTCAGTAGGCAGAATAAAGGCGCGTTGGCAGAGTGGCCATGCAGCGGATTGCAAATCCGCCCACCTCGGTTCGACTCCGGGACGCGCCTCCAATTTTCGCCCGGGTGGTGAAATCGGTAGACACAAGGGATTTAAAATCCCTCGGCGTACGCGCTGTGCGGGTTCAAGTCCCGCCCCGGGCACCATCA
>NZ_JAGFPF010000250.1:0-2105 GCF_025962695.1 Candidatus Symbiopectobacterium sp. NZEC135
GCTAACCACCCAATTACCTCCATCGGGCACTGTTCGTGGTTATAATGTGGAAATAGATGGTATTACTGTAAGTACCTGGTATTTGAAGGTCGAGAACGCACATGCCAATCCCGCATATGTGGCGGGATTAAATATAGAGCCCATCGATGGTGATTTCATTTATGACTATGACCAATTTATCGGCACATTGTCGGCAGCACTCCCATCTGGCGTCTCGTATTACCTCGGCGGGTTAGGTGCGAACGAATTCGCAGCAAAAGAGAAATCGACGGGTAAATTCTTCGGCACCTATCACGGCGGGCATGAGGGATTTTTACAGCGCTTTAGAACGGATAGCGCATCGTACAATTTAGATTCATCAACCGCACCTGTGTTATTGCTTACAAAGCACGCACTGTTGCATAGCGCATCAACGCTTCGTGTGTCATCGACACTTTATTCCTACGTTGCATCAACGCAATTCGGCGACGGCGTAGCAATTACCAACTATGCGATAAAACTAGGCTCCGGCACCCCGATTCTGTGCGAGCGGATCTACACGCATATGTGCACATCGGCCCGCACGTTCAACTGGATACATTTGCCGATTGCTATTAACAAGGAAGATGATGGTGATGTTTTGCTTGGGCAGACGGGGATGATTCAGCAATACCGGGCAGAGGATGCTGTAACGATAAATTGCTATTTCTCGCAACTTAACTTGTCTCAGAACGGCAACGGCGGCGCATATGTGAGTTTTCAGCCGAATTATAACAAACAGTATTATGGGCCTGCGCTTGGTTCAACTGTTGGCTATCCAATAGTTGAGGGGACTTTTACTACCGCCAAAGAGTTTTTCTAACATAGTTACCCCACCAAGGATGGTTTGTCAGAACGGCGGCAAGCTAAACGAAAAGCCCACGCCGCTCGGCTATAAGGTCGAGCGCATCTTCAAGAGTAGGGAGTGGGTCTGGGTGAATGCTCCATGCCTCGTTACCCATGACGAGCAGCGACACATAGAAACCTGAATCCTCGATCACTGCGTAAGAGCCTTCTGGGCACTGTGTCAGTTTGTCATTGTCGGCGAGCACGCAGATTCTTGTTCCATTAAATTCTGTAATTTTCATAGGAAGCGTCATATCCATTATGATCGTCTGTCCGGAGATTTTATCTGATAAAATAAAGAGAATCCCGTTAGGTTTTTCCCCCTCGAGGGGCTTGGGAAGTCGCATGCCTAATCAGTGTTTTATTGTTCTACGATAACGTCCTGATACGCAACCAGATACAAACCGGCCCATCCTCAGTATTGTGGATAGAACAAACCAACCAACTTTCACCCTCTGGCGGAGTTGGGTTCCAGCCTGATACATCAAGGTCGCTAGTTTCAAAATAACTGTAGGAATAGATTCACGCCCGGCGCAAAACTCTTCATATTTTGGATGTGTCCAGTAGCCCATTCATCCCGTTCAACGGGTAGTGCTGTGATTTTATCCGCAAAAGACCCTACAGGATGATCTCGCGACCGTTACCTATTTCTTAGCTAACCAGGGAGAGGTCGTGCTCCAAAAAATGATATCTGCACCGAGATAATCTTTTGCGAATTGTACAAACTCATCCTTGCTAAATGGCTCACCCGTATTTGGGTTCCTGTAGGTCAAGGTCGGCTCCTGTACTGCCATGGCAATGAGTGCCAGTTTACCTTTGTATTTATTGAAGAACGGATATGAGTTCTTCATTTGCGCCTTGCGGTTGGGAACAATATCCGGGCCACCAAGCCCAATATTATTGGTACTGGCAAACTCGAACAATCTGCCCATGTAGTTGTGGTCGTTGTTCCATTCGCACGGCCAGAAATTGACATATTGTACTACGTGTGATTTGGCGAACACTTTTCGCGCAAAGGTAAGATTTTCCATTTCTCCTGCGAAATAGTTCTCGCAGGAGAATCCCTTGGGTAGTTTTTTCTTGTCGAGATCAATGGCTGTTTCGGGTAAGTTCACTCCATAGACTTGGCCATCGAAACGTTCTGCAATCGCTGCCAACAAAGCCTGATAACGTTGACGTACAGCAGGTTCCCATTGCCGTGCTACCCAACCCGACCCAATTGGTTTCCCTTCGCCAGGATT
>NZ_JAGFPF010000251.1:0-2105 GCF_025962695.1 Candidatus Symbiopectobacterium sp. NZEC135
CGTTTGGTTTTCTGTTGGCATTGGTTGGGTGGGGAACCAGCCTGATTACCGGTTTGTCGGCGACATCCGTAGGGTTAGGGTTGGCGGCGTACCTGTTTGCCGTCGGCGCTGTGGATTGGAAAGCCTTGCTGAAAGATCATGCGGCCTGGGACACGGTTATCTGGTTTAGCGTGATCATCAGTCTGGCTACCGGACTTTCCGATCTGGGGTTCATCAAATGGCTGGCGGGCTTGCTGGGCAACCTGATCCACGGGTTTGGTGCCATGCAGACCTTTGTGCTGCTGGGCGTGCTCTATATCTATGTGCACTACCTGTTTGCCACGGCTTCCGGGCATGTCGCTGCCCTGTATGTGCCTTTTGCTGCCACGGCCATCGCGGCGGGGGCACCACCGATGATGGTCGCTATCTGCTTCGGGATTTTCAGTAACCTGATGTGGGGCAATACTGAATATGGCGGCGGGCCGGGGCCTATTTATTTCGCTCAGGGCTATTTCACGCGACCGCGCTTTTATAAAATTAACGCGGCGGTGGTCACCTGTAACGTGGTGCTGACCTTCAGCGTGGGCCTGCTGTGGTGGAAGCTGCTTGGCTTCTATTAAGGTAGTGCTTCTCCCGCTCCTGATGACGGTGGCAGTATGATAAGACAGGTTGCCTTGGGCGGTATCAGGCAACCTGCTTTGCGCTTACTGTACCGTCCGGTTGCGGCCTTCCCGTTTGGCGATATACAGGTTTTTATCGGCGGCAGCAAAGAGCTGGTGCACATGCTGCGTCAGGTCCATCGCTGAAGAGGGCGCATGGGCAATGCCGATACTCACCGCAACGGATATCGGCGAGCCGTTAATGAAGCAGGGCGTGTCGTGAATTTGAGTGCGCAACTGCTCTGCTAACGCAAAAAAGTCTCGCTCTGAGAAATCAAAACACACTACCGCAAACTCCTCTGCCCCGATACGGCTCACCAAACCCGGTTCCGGGATCGATTGTTGAATCAGGTTCGCAACGTGTTTCAAGACAATGTCGCCGTTATCGTGCCCGTAACTGTCGTTGATGGTTTTGAAGTGATCGATATCAACCAGCATCATGTTGATGGCCGCTTGCCGATAACGGGGAATTTTCGCGTAACGGTTCAGCGCATCGTTGAAGCCATAGCGCGAAAGCAGGTGAGTGAGGAAATCGTGGCTGGCCTGCATCAACAAGCGCTGGTTAAGCTGGCGAATGGTCTTGGCATTCATGGCCATCAGCAATGGGCTGAAGATGATCGCGGCGATACTGATGCGGGCGATGGTGATCTCCTGCATAAACAGGGCGTCCTGATGGTCATAAATCCCCTGAACATGAAGCGCTGTGGCGATCAGCTCAACAATGCCCGTGCACAAGGTGATCAGACGTATCGCCCACAGCGGGTACACGATGGCGCACCAGGTGAGTGCGGGCAGGGGAAACGCCAGAATAGCAATCGGACCAATCAGCGTGCCCAATCCCAGTGACAGCACAAGAAACACCAAGGGGATGCTGCTGCGCCAGTCCGCTGTGGGCATGCGCAACGTGAAATCGCTACGCAGTGTCAGCAGTAACGGCAAAAACAGCACAGCGGTATAAAACTGATCGCTGAACCAGTTAAGCACATCCTGTTGAAAAGACTGTCGTGTTTGCTCGGCCAGGTGTTGCGTGAACGCACCGACCAGTGCACAGCTAAGGGCGGCGATCATGCAGGAGGAAAACAGGTGTAATGACGTGGAAATATCAGCTTCCTGCTGACGATATCGCCCCGGCCAACACAATAATTTGACCAGCACAAAGATAAACACCAGGTTGGCACTATTAATGGTGAAGGCGCTGATGCCCCAACCATAAAGCAGGCCGTCTTGCGCGATCATGGCGCTATAGGCAACGCCGTAATACCACGGGGTATTCAGATAGCGACAACGATAAAAGAGAGCGGCAACCAGAATGTTGACGGGCCAGAGAACAGAGAGATCGATGCCTGACATCCGCGCATGAGAACCCAACATGCAGCCCAGTAGTGTCAATATAAAAACGTTAAAGCTGTTTAAAAGCACATTGTCACTTTTAAACAGTGTCAGGTTTACACGCATAATCTCTGCCCA
>NZ_JAGFPF010000252.1:0-2104 GCF_025962695.1 Candidatus Symbiopectobacterium sp. NZEC135
ATTCTCGTAGTTTTCAATGATAACAGTGAGTAACTCTAGTCGCTCTGAATCTTCTGAGCCTGCAATAAGCTCAAAAGTGAGCAACCTTTCAACTTCTGAAAGGTAAGCATGATATTGTTCTTCAGTTCGAATGACTCGAACTTCGGTGATTGTATTCATTTTGATACCACTTGATTTATCACTGCGATGCTCCTGTCAAACTTGAATGTGACTTTTATACCCAGCGATTTAATGCCGCACACAAAAAAAATGCAGCATACCTGATCAACTTGCTGGGCTCTTGGAAAGGTATCTAAAACGGCTCTAACATCTTTCCAGTAAGCATTGGTAAGCTCAGCTGTCCAGGCAGAAAGCCAAACATCAGTTTCGTGATTAATGCCGCTTAGTACCTGAAGTCTTTGCTTGCCAATTAGTCGCATTGATGTTCTCCATTTGGGAACTATGATAGGTGTGGTGATATTGAATGTCAATAAATGGTTCCCAATAATGGAACTTTTCATGTATGAGAGCTCATATTCGTTATGAGGTCTAAGGTGTTAGAATCAACTACGTTGAGGCTATATATGGCAATTTATTGATCTAAATCAAAAAGAGCTCGTTCATTAAAAATGATAAAATTCAATATATTAAATATATAGAATAAATTGACGGCTACGTAAAACTTCAACTATAGGAAACATGACGATATCAGTGATATCACCATTGGTATAAAAATCATGTGGTTATTTGTAATTGTTTAGATCAAGTCTGTTCAGTTCCTCAACCGTATAAACCCGAAAAACATTGCGGTGCTTCGCTTCCAGCGGGATACGCTGATGACTGACGATGGCGTATTTCACGCTATTGAACATCCGCTCAATGGCTCGCTTTATCTGCGGGTCTGGCACGATGTAGAAGACGTACATCCAAAGTTTTTGAGTCCGAGTTATCAAATGCTGGGTGACAATCGCCTGATAACGGGCCTTGGTTTTCAGATGGCGCTCAGCTTCAACGGCGATAACCGTCCCGTCAGGTAACGTTATCACCCCGGCCGGGCGATGATATACCTTATAGCGGCTGCGGAATGTTGAATCAGCGCCGCTGATCCACCCATAAGCGCCTTTCTTCTCCAGAAGGAGCCGTGCTAGCTGACGATCAAGGCGCTGCATCAGCGTCCAGCCAGTGACTTTCGAGGGCTCAAATCGTGCAGGAAAGCCATCCTCATGGGGTGTGACAACAACGGATAATCCGTCATTGGTGATCCCCCACAGAGAGATTTTCACCATTCTGGTGTTTATTTCATGCTTTTGGACCAATCCCAAGCTAATGGCTTTCGCCAGCAGCAAATAAAGCGGTTTGTGATTTTTAAAATCAAAAAGCAGCATCAGGTTTTTAAAACTACTGTAGGTTTCTTGTTTCAGAAAATTGAGCAGGACCCGGATCTTTTCGTGATTACGCGCCCGTCGTTCACTGTAATCGTAAATAAGCATGCATCCTCCTTTGCATTGTATTGGACTGTTCTCTCTTTCGGCTTTATCGCCTCATTGCATGGGGGAATACCTTCGCCCACAGGCATGAGTCGACGTCATGAGGCGATCTTGTGGGGAGAAAGAGGTGACCGCATTGCGGTCATGCGCCGGAAAATACATTTCCCGGCACAAAACGGCATGCACCAGTTCATGCGGGCTGGACGCCCTTATTACCTGGCGCATGGGGGTAATGTCGCGGCTGGACGCCGCACCAAAACCCCCAAGGTCAACGGCGGCACACCGTCGCGCGCTACGCGCGACTAACCCCTTTGAGACGCCGTTTTTTGCCCCTTTTTTCTTTTGCCCGTTCCGGTCAGCGAAAAAATAGGAAAACGACTTCAAAGTGGTTAGTCGCGCCACGCTACCGGCTTTGGGCCGGAGACTTAGCCGCGACGGTGTGCGGGGCAAGCCCCCCACAAAAACCGGCATTCTGGGGAATGCCTTTTTGCTCGCTGGGGCGGCAAAATTTTTGCGGCTCCCCCCGGCCTGCTCGGTTCCCCTCGGGGGGAACGCTCGCCGGTGGGTTCGGGGGGCGCAAATTAGCAATTTCTGCGAAATTGAATTTACTCGCCTCACGCCACTTGGTAAATCCTGCG
>NZ_JAGFPF010000253.1:0-2103 GCF_025962695.1 Candidatus Symbiopectobacterium sp. NZEC135
CGCCCAGTGGAAAGGACGGACAACCCTGTGGCGAAAAGGCTGGGACACAGGGTATTAAAAACCAGGCGGCGTGGTACATTTTGCTGCATGTTAAAAAACTCCGTGGTTGAAGCGCGCAAAGAAAAAATACTGTGATTTTTTTTGTCGTTTTAAATCATCAAAATAGAGATATTAAAGGCCGGTTCGCGAGTGATATGCATTAAGCGCCAATGCATCCATGCCTGATGGTGGCAGCAGTAAAGCACGTGCATTTCGGCTGAATGTAACATCCATGTTAAATGCATCTTTTGTAATAATTTGAAATAACATGACGTATCTTAATGGGCGTTTACTCTTTTTAAAAGTAAATGATAACTATTTTTATTATCAAATGAGTGGACGATCACGCACCGATTTTCAGGGTGATGATGTGTGAGGGATGAGTGATAAGAGATCGACAACGAGAGATCGGCAATAGCGGCTACAGGCTGTAATGCCACAATCCATGTTGGTTACAATAGATCCATACACAAAAACCACGCTTACAGTTGAATTTGCAGTCGCGCCCTTTGCATATGGCGCGATCGCAATAAACGTAGGCATCTTTATCTGCCAGGGCAAACATCACTGTGCTTTCTTCTCCTGGGGCCATAAATTTTAACTGCCCCCCCTGGAAGGTATGCAGATACACCCAGGCAATGTGATGCGGGAGCGTCATTGGGTGTACAGGTTGACCGACAGTGACGCTCAGGCTATTGCTCTCGAAACCGCCTCTTACCGTGAGAGTGATGTGATGAGCATCGTCAGGTGTCTGTGCGAGAAGGTGTTTCATTACGTGACCACAGCAATCAGGTGGCTGGGATGGGTTGTTGCCAGCAACGTCGATCATCAGGCGCAGGCAGCGCTCACACTGGTAGAACTGGGGTATCGGCATGTAAAAGGAGGGTTTGGTGCTATTTTTGTGGCGCATTGAGCGCTGTGTCGCCGTAGGTTTACTGTTTTTTGGCGTAGTGGATAATAACTTCATTATAAACCTCCGCAGATCATATTTCTGTGATGAATATTTCCATTAAAATAACGTGAAAGAAAAATAATCCCATAGACATTTTATTTATTTTCCTGGATAAATCGATCCTAAAAATAATAATCATATGAAATAATAAATCATAGGCTATTTCAGCACTGATTACTTTTTTAATTTTCTTTTATTCATTGATTTTAAATGATTTTTTATTTTATGTTTGATTTGTCCAGTTTTGTGTTTTAAATGTCGCTGGTTGGATAATTAGCACCAAATCTATACTCAGTTTAGAAACGGGAACACACAATAAATCTACTCATTCTAAATGGAGTAATATCATGGCCCTATTATCAGAGCAGGCACTGGTTGCGTTGAAAGAAAAAATTCGCCGTGTGACGGAAAATGATTTGGAAGAATTACAGTTGGAAGTGGAAAGAACCAATGTTTTTCCCGATGCCTATTATGATGTTTGCCGCAGAAACGATCTGTTTCGTCTGGCCATCCCTGAGACCTATGGCGGCATGGGACTTAACTGCGAGCAATTCTTTGCTGTAATGGAAGAATTTTGTCGCGGCCCTGGTGGGATGCGCATGAATCTGCATCATGCCAACGGCTTGAATTGGCGAATTCTTCACGATCACGGGGCAGAAGATCTGCGCGCAAAATGGTTGCCCAAACTGGCCAATAAAGAGGCTTACATCAACTTTGCTTTGACAGAAGCCGATTGCGGTTCGGGGGCTGATATTCGCACCACGGCGGTAAGAAAGGGCGATAAATATATACTCAATGGCAGTAAAACGCTGATCTCACACACCGATATTTCCGATGCTTCCTACGTGATAGCGGTTACCGATGAAGCCAAGCGGAAAAAGGGCGGCCTCACCGCATTCTTTATCGAAACGAATACCCCCGGTTACTACATTGATCCGATGCCGCACATGATGGGATGCCGAGGGGCTGGGCATGCTTATCTGCGCTTTGAAAATTGCGAAGTGCCAGCACATAACATCATGGGCCAGGAAGGCGATGGGCTGGATATCTTTATGAATGCCCTGGCGCATTCCCGCGCGATGATCGCGGTAACCTGTCTCGGAATGTCGCAG
>NZ_JAGFPF010000254.1:0-2098 GCF_025962695.1 Candidatus Symbiopectobacterium sp. NZEC135
CAGAGTCCCTTCTTTTATGCCCCCGCTTCATCCTCAAAATTGCTGGGTGGGGCTTCCCGTTGCTGATTGATAAGTCGGCTTAAGGTATCTTGAAGCCGAAGGGTACTGGTGCCTCCTGGGCTGACGCTCTCAACAGTCCTGATTCGGCGGCGAACCGTCGCCGCTGCTGCCAACCATCACCCTGTCAATCACCTTTCCCCGCCAAATCTATCGATCAAATCAAATCATTTCGTAGCTAATATATTAAAAAAAATTAACTATACTGAATGTGTGTCTAGAGGTTTTTTTTAATCTGCTGATTTTAATCAATATTTAGAGGTGAGTATGAAAGGGGATACACATCATGAGTCAGAGAATCATAAAAAAAATGAACCAGATAGCACGGCGTCATCGCACAGTAACGCTGAGATTGCACAAGGGGCGTCATTGAAGCTCTCTGGAAGCACCAATCCACCCGGTACTGCTCCCATGTCCCCTGGCATTGAGAAATCGCCTGAAATCAGCAATGACAAACTGCGTCAGTTAGAAAAATCAAAGGACTTCCCAGCGGGTGAGGCGTTAACCACCAACCAGGGGATCAAAATTGCTGACAACCAAAACTCACTGCGCGCGGGAGAAAGAGGCGCAACCCTGCTCGAAGATTTTATGCTGCGAGAAAAAATTACCCACTTCGACCACGAGCGTATTCCTGAACGGGTGGTGCATGCGCGAGGGGCTGCGGCACACGGGGTTTTCCAGGTTTATAAGCCGCTGACACATTTGACCAAGGCCGGGTTTTTGCAACAGCCTGATAGTGAAACGCCGGTGTTTGTGCGCTTTTCCACGGTTCAAGGTTCGCGCGGTTCGGCTGATACGGTCAGGGATATTCGTGGTTGGGCAACGAAATTTTATACCCATGAGGGCAACTTTGATTTGGTCGGCAATAACACGCCAGTCTTCTTTATTCAGGATGCCATCAAGTTTCCCGATCTGGTCCACGCCGTTAAGCCTGAGCCGCATAATGAGATCCCACAAGGCCAAAGTGCTCACGATACTTTCTGGGATTTTATCTCGCTCCAGCCGGAAACGCTGCACAACGTGATGTGGGCAATGTCAGATCGTGGCATCCCGCGCAGTTACCGCATGATGGAGGGGTTTGGCATCCACACATTCAAGATGATCAATGCCGAAGGGCACTGCCACTTTGTGCGTTTTCATTGGAAACCACTTTATGGCGTTGCCTCCTTGTTGTGGGATGAAGCCCAACTGATTGCAGGACGGGACCCAGATTTCCATCGGCGTGAGTTATGGGAAGCCATAGAGGCAGGGGATTACCCTGAATACGAACTGGGTTTACAAATCATACCGATGCAGGATGAGCATCGCTTTGACTTCGATATTCTCGATCCCACCAAACTGATCCCTGAATCGCTGGTTCCCGTGCAGCGCGTCGGGAAAATGACGCTTAACCGCAATCCGGATAATTATTTCTGCGAGACCGAACAGGTCGCATTTTGCCCGGCAAACCTGGTGCCCGGGCTGGATTTTTCTGACGATCCACTGCTTCAGGGGCGGCTGTTTTCCTATCTGGATACGCAAATCAGCCGGTTGGGTGGCACTAATTTCCATGAGATCCCCATCAACAAACCACTTTGCCCCTTTCACAATCACCAGCGCGATGGTCAACACAGAATGCGTCTTTCTGGTGCCGCCAATTATGAACCTAACTCCATTGATAACAACTGGCCAAGAGAAACGCCATCCGCCGCGCATCAGGGGGGCTTCTCCACCGCCCAACAGCCGGTAAACGGTGAAAAAATCCGCCAGAGAAGCGCCTCATTTTCAGATCACTACTCGCAGCCGCGCCTGTTTTGGTTAAGTCAAACGGACTATGAGCAGACCCATATTGTCGATGGATTCAGCTTTGAACTGGGCAAGGTTCAGCGACCGTGGATCCGAAAACGCGTGGTTGACCAACTGTGCCACATCGATAAAGACCTGGCTAAACGGGTCGCGCAGCAAGTGGGCCTCTCGCTCGCACCCGCACAGCTTGCCTACCCGATCCCAAGCGCCGTCAATGGGCTTACGGCTGAACCTTCGCTCAGTATTTATGCTGAAA
>NZ_JAGFPF010000255.1:0-2096 GCF_025962695.1 Candidatus Symbiopectobacterium sp. NZEC135
AGGCTTCTCTAAGCCAGGGCACGTTATCCAACGTACTGTGTGAACGTCTTAAATAGTGCGGATTGTAAACCTGGAAGGGATACTCGCCTTTCACTTTAGCGTTCCAATCTGAGAAGCTTTCTTCATACCCTTTGGGCTTGGCGGTATAGGCAGGAATAGGAGGTACTTCATTCCAGCCGTACTCATGGCTGATTCGTTTGAGTTTCTCGCAATAAATTTCAAACTTCCCGCTATCCGTGTCGCGTGGATTCTTCTCTGGGGCCTGGACAAAATCTTTATAGGCGATATAGCCGTAATTATCCCCTTCGGTGCGCTCTACCTGATAGGTGCCACGGGTCAGGAATGCATTCAGCGAGGTTTTGCCCTGCTGCGTTTTCCCCTTAACGCCCCATGCTGCCAGATCCTGCTCAGTGATGGTTAACAAAGGAACCTTGGTCTTACCGTCTTCATCAATGACGTTAGCCCCTTGCAGCGTATTGAAAAACTGCTGCTTTTCAGAAATCGGGAAGATTTTATCAACATCAACGCCCAGACGTTTGCCGATCTCTTTTGCAATCCATTGATCGCTTTTCGCTTCATAAAGCGGTTTAACAATATTCACTGCCACAATCAGCACGTCGCGGTTGCTGGGGTTTAAAATGGTGCCTTCCCGTTCCCATTCGGTCGTGACCGGCAAGACCACATCAGAATACTTGGCGCTGGTGTGCAACACATAAGTGGGAGAGACGATGAACTCAACCTTCTCCCTTAGTGCAGCGATGCCTTGCGTAATATTGGCTCGCGTTTGCATCGTGGCATTGAAGGTGTGGAACATCATCTGGATATCCACCTGTTTCTCGCCCTTACCGCGCTGACGAAATTTGCCTTCCGTTAATGCCCTGTTGATCTCGTTGTGATTAATGGTGCTGCTGATCGGGTTTGGGAAGTTGGGGAGCCCTGTACCGCCGCCGTTAACCAAACGTGTACCGCCGTTGCCAGCCGTGTAATGGCAGCATACGCCAGTCATTCGGCCAGAACGGCCCATATGCCCGGTCATAAAACCGAGCGTTGAAAACGCATGAACCCATCCTTCACCATTGTGAATACGGGCTGGTGCCCACCCAGTGAGCAGGGCGACGCGGCGAGTGCCACCGATTTGTCTTGCCAGGCTACGGATAGTGTCTGGCGCAACACCACAGATTTCGGCGGCCCACTCAGGATTCTTGGGCTCGTGGGTAAAGGTGCCCAACAGATAATCTTTGAAATTATCATCGGGATTAGCGCTTGCAGGCATGTGCTCCCTGTCGAAGCCAACACAGCAACGGTTCAGGAAATCCCAATCTATCAGCGGGTTGTTTTGCGGATCGTCCTCTTCCAGTAGGGCATACATAATGCCTAGTGCAAGCGCATGGTCTGTGCCAGGGTTGACCGGAACCCAATCGGCATCGAGCAGCTCACAGGTTGCATGGTAGCTCGGATCAATACAGATAAAGCGCGCACCGGCCTTTTTCGCTTGCAGATAGTGATAGGTCGGGCTGCCCGGGCTACTCCAGGCGGGGTTGGCTCCCCACAGGACGATAAGCTGAGATTTGCGTAAGTCCAGACGATCGTTGGTGCCGAAACGGACCCACCCATCATGAACGCCGATATATTCCGGTGTGTCTTTCCATGCTCCCCAGGACGTCGTTCCCCAGTCTGAGGTATAACCGCCGTAGTTAGCGTACATATTAAGGTAATGCGTGCCGTTAGAGCCGGTGAGCCAGATTGACTCATTGCCATACTTTTCTTTGATACGCTTGGTTTCGCTGGCCACAATGTCCAGCGCTTCGTCCCAACTGATGCGTACCCATTGATCACGCCCACGGAGCGATTTATCACCGCCGCCAGGGGCCCAGTTTTTACGCTTCATGGGATAACGGATACGGTCGGCACCAAAGACTTGTTTACGCTGGGAGCGGCCGCGCAGACATCCCCGTTGTTGAGGATTATCAGGGGTGTCACTGTGAGTATCATCCGTCTTTTGACGTTCTACTACGCCATCTACCACCAACGCCTTGTTCAAGCAGCGGCCACCACAGTTATGCCAGCATGCTGCGGGTTTCCAGGTGCCTGTTTTG
>NZ_JAGFPF010000256.1:0-2084 GCF_025962695.1 Candidatus Symbiopectobacterium sp. NZEC135
AAAAGCGCGGCAAGCCGATGGCGCGAAGTGGGGACAAGTCCTACCTGAAGCCCAAAAGGGTTGAATAGCTTGTTGATGACATCAGCGGTGTAGTTGCCTCGGTCATTTTCAACGTCGGACAGCGTTTTGCGTGATATTGAAACCAGAGTGGCGAAGGCATCTTGCTTTAGCCCTAATACGTCAGCCCGAAGCATTTTTAGCGCCTTGCCCTGTGTGATTTCACCCAGTAGCAGATGCCTGATAATGTCATTCATGGCAGATTGCCTTTCTGGTGTGCTAATCGGCTTGGCCTTTTTAGAAACTCGTTGCCGCTTTATACTTTGCACTCCGGGGGACGTTGTGTACGGCTGGGCGGTATAAGGTGTTATCGGTTCTTGCAGCGTGCGGTTTTTTTCTTTTATTCTCCTTATCGTTTCGCTCGCTGGCATCACATCACTGTTTTGATTTTTCATAGCAATCCCCATCTATCCAACTTTTGTTCTATATAGTTGAAACCGATAGACGGCAGGGTAACGATCTGTTCGGGAACCCCCCTTTGTATCAGTCTCTCTTTGAGTCCCAATAATTGTTGTGCAGTATCTTGCAATGCTTTCAGTAACGTTTCTGCTGGAACAAGATCGTTAAGCGCTTGTGCAATCCCTATAAAATTATACTCGCCCCCATTTTCTAATGGCACGGCCCACTTCATTGTGCGTGCAATCCCCTCGGGATCTGCTTTCATTGGGGCAAAGTCGTAGATGGGGGCTAGCGTAATGCGGTTTTCTGCTCTGAGAAATGCGGTATTTCTTCCATGATTATCGCTGTTGCCGAAAATAATATTCAGTAAATCCCGACGCACCCATTCGACAACAAAAGCCGTAATATCAAAATTAAAGCCTTGTGCTGTCACCATATTACTGCGCGTAATTTTTTCTATCAGTGTTCTGAGTGTATCTTCATGATAAAGCGTAACGCCGGGCGCTTTTCTTAATATTGAATACACGGATTCCATGGCAAACCGTTTGATATCACTTTCTTTTTCGAAAGAGACATCAAATCTGGGAAGCCACAGGGAAGGATAGTTTTCCCCTTCTTCCAACCGCATGTTTTTAATAGGAATTGTACTGAATCCGAGATCCGTCAGTTCCTGGTAATAATAGTATTCGGCGCGCAATATATTACAGTCAACGTCGCTGCGGTTTCCTCGAGGGTATTTAACCAGATAATGGATATCTCTCTTGCTCGGATCCTGTTGGTAAGTATCAATCCATATGTGCTGCTCAGGTGTACAGCGGAGTAATAATTTCGGTGCTTCGCCTCCTGCACCTGTTGCTCCGCCTGCCGCAGCTCCGCGTTGTTGAGCATAATCCAGAAAATCACTCGCTCTGTTTTTAACGTCATCAACTGAGAAAAAAAGCTGTTCCGCCTCGGGATGGAACTCTGGTACGGATTCTTTGATGCGCAAATTGCCAATTGGCGACATAGTGCCATGTTTTAAAATAACAAAATTTTGCTGACTGGGGGTCAGCCCTTCGAGATCAAGGTATTTCTCCCAATAACGTCGGCTTGCCCCGCTGGGGATAATATCATCGAGAAAACGCATCCAACCGGGCTGACCATCATCATCGAAGAAGAGGGATACGGGGTGGTTAAGAGATACTGCGTAATTATCATCACGGTGCAGGTGGTCGATGGCGTAGTCGGACTGATAGTCCAACCCGGTGAGTTGATACCTGCCGTGTTCACTTTCGGGAAAAGTGATGAGTGCAATATCGCACCATTGATTGTTAAGGAAAGCCTGTAGCGTTAACTGTTCCATCTGCATACCTCCCGTTACTCTATGAGTAAAATAGTACGTTTAATCTGCATAATTTTCAATCAGTGTAACCTTTTTTACTCTTTAACTTCATTTTCGGTTTTTATGGGTATTTTGATACGCATTATTTTTTGAGCGACAAAGCCAACGCTCTACCCGCCCAAAAGAGACTAAAAATCAGAGCATGCCCGTTGCCAGCCTTTGATAATCAATTGCATGATGTAGCGCGTTTTACCCGATAGCGGGTAGAGAATTAATGATTACATAACAGGATGCTCGATGAAGCGGC
>NZ_JAGFPF010000257.1:0-2081 GCF_025962695.1 Candidatus Symbiopectobacterium sp. NZEC135
TGCAGCGTATAGATCTGGTCGTGCGATTGATTGCTGACAGCGAGTGTTGTGATGAAGATATGACGTTGGCAATTAACTGGATTGCGGAGTTAACGCGGGATTTGGTCTGCAAGGTTGATGAGTATGGACGTAAAAACCCCCATGAAGGGGGCAAATCAGGCGGCGGGGTTTTGCAGTAAATTTAACAGCATTTGTCGCCGTTCGGGGTCTAAGGTATCTACGATCCCCTTCAATAAGCTGTCTTGTGATTTAGCGCTTGGGCTGATTGTGTGTGAAAACGTCATGTTTAATACAAATGTATGCCCACACTCGACGTCAGCACATGCACAGTAAATATCTGATATATGGCGATGTTTACGAACGGTTTTGCGGATAATCGCCTTGCTATTGCACTCAGGGCAAACGACTTTCAGTACACGCATGTTTCTGGCTCTCGATGAGTGAAATTGGCCAAATTTTAGCATTTTTGACCTCATTTATCACCCTCGGGCGTTTCATCAATAGTGAATTTCAGATGTAAGGCGGGCGGCACTTCTTTATCCCCATTCACGGCGGCCATAAAACGGCGCTGGATGGGGATCACCTCATCTTTGCGATAGGTAGTGCGGGCTTTCTCGGGATCACCCAATCCCGCCGCATTTTGCGGGATAATACCGCACAGGCCAGCCGGGAAGCGGTGGGCGTTGAGGATATCCTGCGCGCTGATGTTCTTCACGTTGGCAAACTCATCTTTGGCGCTGATGTCGCCCATCTGGATAAATTGCACCCCTTCTTTGTCGCCGTTAGGGATGTTCACCAGAATGGTGGAGAAATTGCCAATTCCTTTGCTGCTGGCTAATTGCCGCTCGATCTCTTCTTCAATCTCATCAGTCATGTTCGGGTCGCTGGTATACAGAATGCCCCCTGTGTGCGCCCCGTTATGGTAGTAACGGCGTCGGAAAATCACCGCCTCACTGTTGAGTAATGCGGAGTGAATGCCGCCGATATAGTCGGGCAGGCCGTACACCTGCTGTTGGGGGTCATACATCTTGATAAAAATCACATCTTCCGGGGGGTAAACCAGCGGTTCACCGTTCTGGAGTACCACAAATTCCTCGGATTTTCGGCAGCGTAGATAAAGTGCCGGCAGCGGGGCCAACGCCACAACATCCCCCCACCCGTTACGCACTTTCAGGATGGCTACATCCCCAAAGGTGATGTAATCAAACAGCACGGCCAGAATGTCATCGTGAGTTAATCCGCCGCTCAGGTAGTCAGAGGCCACCATGTTACGGCGTGAATAGACGATGCCGCCGTGCTGGCCATTCAGATTGATGAGCTGTGCCAGCGCCAGGCGATCAATCGGTAGCGTGTAATGGTCGAAATTGTTGTCGTACCACACATCGTGATAATCGGTGCCAGTGGTTAACACCGGTTCCGGCTTACCAAAAGTGATAATGCTCATTTTCTTTTGCGGAGCGCTGTTAGCCGTTTTGCCGCGTCGGTTAGTCGTCTTTTTCATGCTGCTTTTTTTAGTCTCCATCGGGATTGCAGTTTGTTCTCATAGTTCAGCGGTTCATTGTCCAGCGCGTGCATGATGGCAAAAGCGGCCTCCGCGTGACCGGTTTCCGCACTGCGATCGGCAACAAAGGTCATGGCATTGCCGCTGGCGGTGGTGGTTTTTCTGATGGCCATAAAGGACGCGGCGATCGCCTTTTCATCCTGATCCCATTCAATGCGTTTGCTTTCCACCACGTCAGCGGCTTTCATCACCAGGCGGTTTTTTGTCTCTACGCCGTAGCGAATGGCTTTTGCCTGGCGCATGGCGAAATGCTGGATGTTTTCAAACACGCCAATGCCAAGGCCGGTGATATCTATGCCGATATAGGTGAAGTGGTATTGCTGGAACAGCTTCTTGATCTGGTTGGCCTGATAGCGAAAATTCATGCCCTGCCAGTTAATCACCCGCAGCACACGGAATTTTTCACCCTCATAAAGCGGCGGCGCGATGATCACAAAGGTAGAGAGGTCGCCGGAACGGGCAGGGTCATAGCCGCCCCACACTTCACGGTTGCCAAACGGGCGCGGTGCGCTGGGGTCAT
>NZ_JAGFPF010000258.1:0-2076 GCF_025962695.1 Candidatus Symbiopectobacterium sp. NZEC135
TAGCCTTCGTTGCGCAGGTACTTGTTTTCGTACTGCTTACGATCTTCGACAAATTCCGCTTTACGCTGGCGCGTGGTACGTTGGGTGTAGATATGCAGGTTACTTAGCGTGGTCACGACCATGCGCTTGCCTGGCATAAACGGCGGCACAATGGCCGGACGGCCTGCAATGGTGCTATCCAGCATCTGCGCGGCGATCTTTTCAGTCGGGCGATCGGCTTTTTGGAACAGGCGGTATTGCTCTGCGGCCACCAGGTCAGCACCGACCAACACCACCAGGCGCGGATCGTTGCGAAACTGCTGCGGGATTTTGGCGTTAATCAGGTCAGAGGCCATCGAATCCAGCGAGCGATAGTCGCCTTTTTCGTCCAGCGTCACCTTATCGGTGATAATTTGCTGACCGTCCTTGAACGTCTTAACCAGAGCGTGCCAGCCAATATTGACGTCTTCGCCGTTCGGGTTTTTATCGGGTTCGGTTGTCTTGGCAACAGACGTACCGTTAAAACCGATGCGCAGCATATCCAAGGCAAACGCCTGGTTAGAAAACGCCTGTACCTTTTGGAAAAATTCATTCTCCCCACCGGCGTTTGCCCATACCGACAGCAGGTCCCAGGGCAAGGCGGCACAAGAGTCAGTTTCAACCAGCTTGTACTCATTACCCTCGACCCCAACAGCACGGAGAAAACGCCCACCCTCTTTGCGCCCGGTATGCAAGGCCGAACTACCAACAGAAACCACCTGGCCCGCAAGCTGATCAACGTCCATCACGTTAATCAGTGACAGGAAATCCACCGACTCCAGCAGCGAATCCCGCAACTGCGTTTCCTTTGGATCGGACAGCGCAAAGTACTTGGATACATCCGTTACCCCGTGCGCCTCTGACAGCGCAGCAGAAAACGAGTGTAGAAAGTCACGCGCCCGCTGATTTAAAAACATAGAAATCCCTCTCGCGTCTTAGCGAAATAAAAGTAAACCTGAAATAACTGGCTAATATACTGTTACGAATTACACCAGATGGTTAAAGCGCTTTTCTTTATCACCGATTTTACGTTGCGGTAATTTGGTGATTTTCGCATCCAGCTTGCCAAAGTTTTTAATAATTTCCGGCAGGGCATCACGCAGCTTGGCAAATTCTTGCGTGTCTACCACATCTTTCACAACTTCCAAATCTTCCTGAACTTCTTCCTGCCCGGTTTCCAATGCAGCTACACGCGTTTCAAGTGCGGTTAAGGCTTCGGCCAGCGCCTGCAATTTATCGTCGTTGCCTTCGCTGCCTTCTTCCTCAGCAAAATTTTTCGGCTTAATACCAAACAGGCTATGCCACGTTGGTTTTGTTGATTCCTTTGCCATTCCCTTTTCCTTAAATGCTTTTACTTCATCAATCACCAGTGGTTTAAATGCACCCAACAGGCGATTCCGATTTTTTCGCTTGTGAAAATTTAAGCGCGTTGTACCAACACTGGCGGGTGTATCTGTAACCCCCAGCCCTTCGAGGTAATGCTTTCCGGTACCACGGAAATTGCCATCCGGCGTTAGCTCCACCGAACAAAAAATCATTTGGCCGTCCCGGTTGGCCTGCAACAAATAGTTATTTGGCCGCAGTTGTGCATAAAGCCTCATCAACCCGTCGTCGCCCTGTTCTGCCTTGGCGGCTAACACCTCCCCCATATTCCCAAACCATTTTTCATGCTCAGGCCAAATCAGGGCGGTGTAAAGTTGCGGATCGTAAAGCTCAGCGGCTTCAATTAACCATTGTCGATCCATTTGCCGCTTATCAACGGTTTCGCCCTCCGTCGCGATACAAATCCAGTTAGTCATTAACTGCGACATAATTAAATTCCGTTTCCCCGTGATATTCGGTCAACCGTATTATTGACGATTAAAACACATGCCGCGACCGTCATTATTCTTATGCGTTCGGTTATCGCCATTTCCCGAACAGATAAGAATCGCCATTCAAAAAAAGAAGAAATAACACCGCATAATAGCGACATGGCTAAATATTCAGATGAATTAATAGGTGTAGCGCGGGCGCTCTATTTAAAAAGAGCGACACCAAAGGAAATTGCCGCTGATT
>NZ_JAGFPF010000259.1:0-2074 GCF_025962695.1 Candidatus Symbiopectobacterium sp. NZEC135
GCTCGCCGATCTGGCGGTAGAAAAGCACGCGGCGATCAATGCGTTTTTACAACAGCAGGAGAATGAACCATGTCATCGCGATCTGTTACTGCAACGGCTAAGTGCGCTGGTCACGCCATGACGCTGCGGGCGTTATTGGCTATCAAGCAGCGTCGGGAAATCGCCTTGCGCCGACAACTGGCACAGCAACGTTCTCAACTTCGTCAACTGGAACAGGATATCTACACCTGTTCGACCCATCGCGCGTTGCTGGCAGAAAAACGAAACGCCTGGCTGGGCTGGTCCGGCACGCGCATCAGCGATGAACTGCTGGCGCATAAGCAGACACTGATGGCACTGCGCGATGAGGATCAGCAGTGGATGGCTAACCAGATGGCGTTGTCTGAGGAACAGCGAGCCGTATTGGCCCAGCAACACGCGGTAAGGCAAGCGCTGAATGTTGTCATGAAAAAAAAGGAAAAACTGCACAGTGTGCTCAACGATACAGGCTGTAGACGATGAGTCGCTATCCATGAGTACCACACGCATTGAAGGGAGTCTGTGGCACACGCTGCCGGAACAGGAGGCGATCGACGCGGAAACCGCGATGGACGCTCAGAAATTTATGCAACTGATAGCCCAAAAGGCAACGCATTGCGCCTCTTCTCCGCTTTCACCGCATGCGCATCGCCGGCAGCGTTATCGCATGGTGACTGGCGATGGGGAAGTGATCCTGTGTGAGATCAGCGAGCGAGCCGGTGAACTTCATCTTTGTATTCAGGTGTCTCAGCGCGAGCTGTTCGACACGTTGAGCCTTATTTCGTCCTGGCTCTGCGCCCGTTTGCGCGAGGCAGGACATGCCGTTGTACTGGAGGTTGACTATGTTAAGGACGACCCGGGAAGCGTGGAGCCTGGCACAGCATCTTCCTCCTGAGGGCGTGACCGCGGGTGAATTGCATCTCGGCTTACAAACCTGGACCCGTGCTCAAACCGGGGTAGTCATTGCGCTCTCTTTTGCGCAGGACGCAGCGGTGAGCCACGTTTGGCTGGAGGATGCCGGGTGGCGGACACTGTGCGAGCAAATGCTGGGCACTGCTGAGGTGGCAATGGTGGATACGCTATTGCTTGAGGACATCGCGCAGTGGGCGTTGTCGCCGTTGCTGGCACAGTGCCAAGCCAGCATGGTGCGGCAGAATGCGGCACCACGCCCTTGTAGCATTCTGCCCGAACAATGGGACATCGTCGTTACCTGGCAGGTGGAACAGGTTGCCTTTCAGGCTGTGTTGTTTGGCAATACCGACGTTGGTTTTAAGCACCTGCATGCGTTGATCGTGCCTGATGACATCCCCACAGGCCCATTGCCGCCGTTGCAGTGTGCGCTTTATGCCGGGGAGTGTGAGCTGCCGCTTTCTGCTTTGCAGCGGCTGACGTTGGGGGACGGGATCGCGATACAGGCGTATGGCGATCTGCGTGCAGGACATTTCGTTTTATCGCCGCTGCTGGGGCTGGCGGCGTATGTCCAGATAAACGGAGATAACACGATGCACTGTAGAGCGTTAGGCGCTGAACTCGAAAACCGCGCGATTGACATACCAGATCAACCCACCGGCGCAGAATCCATGTCGGTGGATCTTGCGGCGCTGCCGCAAAAACTGTTGGTTGAAGTGGGCCAGGTCACACTGACACTGGGATCGCTGCGAACGTTACAGGTGGGCGATACGGTGGCGGTGAATACCGAGTTCTCTCCAGAAGTAACATTGAAGTTGAATGGACGTGCCATCGGCAAAGGTGCGCTGATTGGCTGCGGCGACCGCTTTTTGGTGCAAATCCGGCAATGGTATCTCACCGCACAAGATTGAACGCGGGTGGGGTAAAGATAGGGTGAATGCCGGGTAGGTGCGTCTGGTTTAGCCGAGGTATAAGGGGGCGTGAACCCTACACTGTGGATATAACATGTCACTACCTGACTCTCCCTGGCAGTTAATTGCGCTGCTGTTTGTGCTCTCGCTGCTGCCGCTGATTATCGTTATGGGGACCTCGTTTCTCAAACTGGCGGTGGTCTTTTCCATCCTGCGTAATGCGTTGGGGATCCAGC
>NZ_JAGFPF010000025.1:0-62776 GCF_025962695.1 Candidatus Symbiopectobacterium sp. NZEC135
AGCACGGAGCCGCTAAACCAGACTCCGGCGGTAACAATGGGAATGGAAAACATGCCTGCACCCACGGCAGTGCCAGCAATGATCATGGCACCGCCAAAGGCAGAGCGAGAACGGGAAAGCGGAAAAACGTCAGCTGACATTGCAGCTCCAAAGTAAAATTGTTGTACTAGTTTAATGATACGAAAAACTTATGGTTAAGTAAATCGTCGATCTGCCAGTAAAACGTGAAATAGCCAACGCATATGAGGATAAAGAAGGAAAAAATGGTGAATGTCTCTGTATTAAACTGGTCTTATCGAGCAAATTTGCTAGGCTGGAGCAGCCACTAAACCCGCCTTGCGAGTAAACAGGATGGAATGTCGTTCAGGCTGTGGGGCCTGCTGTATCGCCCCGTCAATCTCCAGTCCGCTGCCGGGCATGCCCGAGGGGAAGCCCGCCAACGTACGCTGCCTGCATCTTGATGCCGCGATGCGCTGCGGCCTGTTTGGTTCACCACTGCGACCTGCGGTGTGTGCAACGCTACAACCGCAGGCGGAGATGTGTATGACAAACCGTGATGATGCGATGACTTATCTTTTACGGCTTGAAGCAGAGACGGCGCCCTGATAGGCGCCGTGTTGTTTATACATCTTTGATTTTCCACATGCAGTAACCCGCCCCCACGCTCATCAGCAGGGAAATAAAGAACACGGCGTGATAACCCCAAAATTGTGCCACGATGCCCGCCAGCGATCCGGATATGATCCAACCCACGCGCGTGGTGTTGGTAAACAGCGTGGTGGCGGTGCCTGCTTGTCCTGGCATTAAATCCTGAAAATAGAGCATGCCAATACCGGCCAAAATACCGATGAAAATGGCGTTCAGCAGTTGTAATCCTAGCAGCGCCCACTCTGCGTTAAACAGCACCAGTCCAACATAAAACAGCAGGCCTGCACCAACGGCAATACGCATCAAAACGCGTTTGCCAACGCGTTTTGCCACATATCCCGCAATCAACATAACCGGAATTTCCAGCCCTGCCGCCGTGCCCATCATGATCCCGGCCAGCTTCTCTGACAGTCCCAGGGCGTTGACCACATATAACGGTATGGTGATCAGGTAAACCCCGTTACACGTCCACATGGCGGTGCAGGCGAAAAAAAGCAGCAGTGTGTCATGTCGATTCTGGCGTGGTGATGCCAGTGTTGTATCCGTTTTCAATGTGGATTTCGGCATGGAGGGGAGCAGAAAGGTCACCAGCGCGCCGCACAGCAAAAAGACAATCGCTGCGGTGAGGTACATCACCGGGAAGCCAAAACCCAGCGCCAGGGCAAAAGCCACCGGAGGACCAATCACCCAGGACAGGGAGATCTGGGCACGCATTACTGAGCTAAACATTGCGGCTTCGCGTCCTGTGCGATCGGCGTGTTCGCGTGCTAGCGCGAACAGCTGTGGATTAGCGGTCGAACCGAAGCTTGAGAGAATGACGCCAACAATCAGCAAGATAAAGTAATTACGGTTCCAGGCATACAGCACGCATCCCAGTGCACCCAGTATGCAGCAGTGCATAATCAGCCGCTTACGATCGCCTTGCTTGTCGGAGCGCGTGGCCAGCATTTGGCTCACGACAATGCCGATAACGGCACTGCCCGTGTAATAGAGCCCCACCATCAGCGGGTTTACCTTCACTTCGGTAGAAAGGAACAGGCTCAACGTCGGTAACTGCAATGCCCCGGCAATACCCGTCAGGAAAGCAATCACCAGGAATGCAGAGGATGTCAGATCGGGCTGACGCCGCAATACGGAGTTCAATATAGACATAGTTAACAATCTAGGGCAGTGCGTTTGTAAGTCAGAAAACGTATGGAAGATACGCGCGTGCAAAAAACGTGCAAGATGAGAGTCAGTGCCGTTTGAGTCAGAAAATGCAAACCGTGATACTACAGCGCGCGTATTTTACGCGAGCTTTACGCATTCTGAAAAGTCGTTTCAACTTTTTTGCTTCAGCAAGCCTTCAGCTTATGCGGTTTTCTATTATGAATTCAGCCTGCTCAATGGCTAAAATGTGCGTGATGTCAAAAATCCATCACATGAAAGTCGTGGAATATTTGCATAAAAGCAACATTAGGCCCAGACTCATTGAAACGTTTCAGTCATCCTTTTTTTGCATTGCTTGCCATTCATGGCCTTAAATATTCACTTGTTTGCTGAAACGATTCAACAGAGCGGAGAGGAGCGTCATGTTCCAGTTATCACAGCAAGATATTCATATGGGTGCGGCTGCCAGCGATAAGCAGGACGCTATCCAGCAAGTGGCGGCCGCGCTGGCTGCTGCCGGGTGTGTCAGCCCGGCGTACGTCGATGGCATGTTGCAGCGTGAACTGCAAACGTCGACTTATTTAGGCAACGGTATTGCTATCCCTCACGGCACAACCGATACGCGCGATCTGGTGCTGAAAACCGGCGTTCAGGTGTTTCAGTTTCCGCAGGGGATTGCCTGGGGAGATGACACCGCCTATGTGGTGCTGGGCATCGCCGCTCGCTCTGATGAACACCTGGCATTGTTGCGTCAGCTAACCCACGTACTGAGCGATGAAAACGTTGCAGCGCGTATGGCAAAAACCGACTCAGCAGAAGAGTTGCGTAGTTTGCTGATGGGTGAGCAGCAAGGCGCGGATTTCCGTTTTGATACCTCGTTGATTACGTTGGATGTTGCTACCGACAGCTTGCTAACATTACAGGCGCTGAACGCGGGTCGTTTGCAGCAGATCGGTGCCGTCGATGCCGGGTTTGTCAGCGCAGCCGTCAGCCAGAAGCCGCTTTATCTGGGACAAGGGGTGTGGTTGAACGATAACGCACAGGGCAACCTAGCGAGTGCTGTCACCGTAAGCCGTCCTGCCACCGCGTTTACTGCACATGACGAACCGGTAGCGCTGCTGATTACCGTTGCCGCCGCGGATGAACAAGCGTTGGCCCCCATCGATTATTTAAGCAACCTGCTGATTGCACAGAAAACTGAACGCTTGCTGAATGCCGATGCCGCCACGCTGCTGGCCTTGCTGACCAGCGACGTACTGGAAGAAAACAATGTGCTGACCGCAGATTACACCATCCGTAACGAGCACGGGTTGCACGCACGTCCGGGCACCATGCTGGTGAATGTTATCAAGCAGTTCACCAGCGAGATCACGGTGACCAACCTGGACGGTACCGGTAAGCCGGCCAACGGGCGCAGCCTGATGAAGGTAGTGGCGCTGGGCGTTAAAAAGGGCCATAAGCTGCGCTTCACCGCAGCAGGCAGCGATGCTGAACAGGCATTGGCGGCGATTGGCGAAGCAATTAATTCTGGATTAGGAGAGGGCGCAGCATGAGCAGGCGAGTTGCCACCATTACCCTGAATCCCGCGTATGACCTGGTGGGATATTGCCCCGAAATTGAACGGGGTGAAGTCAACCTGGTGCAAACGGCGGGTCTTCACGCCGCAGGCAAAGGTATTAATGTTGCCAAAGTGCTGAAAGACCTCGGGATTGACGTCACGGTGGGTGGATTTCTGGGCAAAGACAATCAGGACGGCTTTCAGCAATTGTTCAGCGAACTGGGCATTGCCAACCGTTTTCAAGTTGTCCCCGGTCGCACGCGTATCAACGTTAAGCTGACGGAAAAGGCCGGCGAAGTGACCGATCTCAACTTCTCTGGGTTCGATGTCACGCAGCAAGACTGGCAGCGCTTCGTCAATGACTCGCTCAGTTGGTTAGGGCAGTTCGATATGGTTGCCGTCAGCGGCAGTTTGCCCGCGGGTGTCGATCCGGATGCGTTTACCGATTGGATGTCTCGTCTGCGCACCCAATGTCCGTGCATTATTTTCGACAGCAGCCGTGAGGCGCTGGTCGCTGGGCTGAAAGCCGCGCCCTGGTTGGTGAAACCCAACCGTCGTGAGCTGGAGATTTGGGCTGGCCGCAAGCTGCCCACGTTAGAAGATGTGGTAGACGCTGCCCATGCGCTGCGCGAGCAAGGTATCGCTCATGTGGTGATCTCGTTGGGGGCGGAAGGTGCTCTGTGGGTTAACGCCTCGGGTGCCTGGTTGGCCAAGCCACCGGCTTGCGATGTTGTCAGCACTGTAGGTGCTGGTGATTCCATGGTCGGCGGATTGATTTATGGCCTGTTAATGCGTGAATCGAGTGAACACACCTTACGACTGGCAACCGCAGTGGCGGCGCTGGCCGTAAGCCAAAGCAATGTTGGCATTACCGATCGACCTCAGTTGGCCGCGATGATGGCGCGTGTCGACCTGAAACCCTTCAATCACTAACAGCAAGAGATAGATCATGAAAACGCTGCTGATAATAGATAAATCACTGGGGCTTGCCAGAAGCCACCTGGTGAAAAAACTGCTCGGCGCGGCGGCTGCGAAAGCGGACCTGACGCTGACTGACAAGATCGATGAAAGCGAACTGGCGATAGTCCTGGGTGGTGCATTGTCTGCTGACAGCGCGCTCAATGGCAAAAAGGTGTATGTCGGTGACGTTGAGCTGGCAGCAAGCCAACCAGAACAATTCCTGACGCAGGCAAAAGCGCAGGCGGAGTCGTATCAGGCACCTGCTGCGGCTGCGGCTGCGGTGAGTGCGCCTTCCGTACCGCGTATCGTGGCGGTGACGGCGTGCCCGACCGGCGTGGCGCATACCTTTATGGCAGCAGAAGCCATTGAGCAGGAAGCGAAAAAACGCGGCTGGTGGGTGAAAGTGGAAACGCGTGGCTCGGTTGGCGCGGGTAACGCTATCACGCCGGAAGAAGTCGAGCAGGCCGATCTGGTTATCGTCGCAGCGGATATTGAAGTGGATCTGTCGAAGTTTGCTGGCAAAAAAATGTACCGTACCTCAACCGGCCTCGCGTTGAAGAAAACGGCGCAGGAGCTGGATAAAGCGCAGGCAGAAGCCACGGTGTACCAGTCATCGGCGCAAAGTGGTGCGCAACCAGCCAGTGCTGGACAGAAAAAGGGCGGTACCGGACCGTACCGCCATTTACTGACGGGCGTGTCCTACATGCTGCCGATGGTGGTGGCGGGGGGCTTGTGTATCGCGCTCTCTTTCGTGTTTGGCATCGAAGCGTTTAAACAGGAAGGCACGCTGGCTGCACACCTGATGAAGATCGGTGGCGGCTCCGCTTTTGCGCTGATGGTACCGGTGTTAGCCGGTTACATCGCCTTCTCTATTGCTGACCGTCCCGGTCTGGCTCCGGGGATGGTTGGCGGCATGCTGGCCGTGAGTACCGGTGCGGGCTTCCTGGGGGGAATTATCGCTGGCTTTCTGGCCGGTTATCTGGCGAAAGCGCTCAGTGATCATGTCAAACTGCCGCAAAGTATGTCTGCCCTGAAGCCGATACTGATTATTCCGTTAGTGGCTACGCTCATCACCGGTCTCATCATGATCTATGTGGTAGGTACGCCGGTGGCGAAGATCCTGACGGGCTTGACCAGTTGGTTGCAATCCATGGGCACGGCTAACGCGGTGATTCTGGGCGCAATACTGGGCGGCATGATGTGTACCGACATGGGCGGTCCGGTGAACAAGGTAGCCTACGTGTTTGGTACCACTCTACTCAGTAGCCAGATTTACGCGCCGATGGCGGCGGTTATGGCCGGAGGCATGGTTCCGCCGTTGGCGATGGGCCTTGCGACGCTGGTGGCTGCGAAGAAATTCAGCGCGTCCGAGCGCGAAGGGGGCAAAGCCGCGTTTGTGCTTGGCCTGTGCTTTATCTCTGAAGGGGCGATCCCTTATGCGGCGCGTGACCCGATGCGTGTGCTGCCGTGCTGTATTCTGGGCGGAGCCATTACCGGGGCGCTGTCGATGGCTGTGGGCGCACACCTGATGGCACCGCATGGCGGGCTGTTTGTGCTGTTGATCCCAGGGGCAATCACGCCGGTACTGGGTTACCTGTTCGCGATCCTGGCGGGCACGGCGGTGGCGGGTCTGCTGTATGCTGTGCTGAAACGCCCTGACGAGCAGTTGGTGAAAGCGGCGTAAGTGGTAGGCCAATACTGAAGCGATGCTAAAACGCCAGCCTTTCGGCTGGCGTTTTTTATGCCGCTTGTGCCTTCAGCCAGGCAATTTCATCAACCCAGATATCCGAGTTTACAGTTTCCAAAATCAACGGGATTCCGTCAAAACGTGGGTCGCGCATGATATAGCGGAAGGGGGCGTGCCCAATGTTTCCTTCTCCCAGGCTGTGGTGGCGATCGACGCGGCTGTTAAAGGCACTTTTGGCATCGTTCAGGTGCATACCGCGCAGATAACCAAAGCCCACGGTACGATCGAACGCGGCAAAGGTCTCATCACAGGCGGCTTCGGTGCGGATATCGTAGCCACCGGCAAAGGTGTGACAGGTGTCAATGCAGACGCCAACGCGGGTTTTATCCTCGACGCCGTCAATAATGGCTGCCAGATGTTCAAAGCGGAATCCCAGGTTGGTGCCTTGGCCTGCGGTATTTTCGATGACTGCCGTTACACCTTGGGTTGCATCGAGCGCGATGTTAATCGACTCGGCAATGCGTGCCAGACAGTCGCGTTCATCAATCTGTTTCAAATGGCTGCCGGGGTGAAAGTTAAGTAATGACAGCCCCAATTGTTGGCAACGTGCCATTTCATCAATAAAGGCGCTGCGTGATTTCTCCAACGCCTCGGTGTCTGGGTGGCCGAGATTGATCAGATAGCTGTCGTGCGGAAGGATTTGCCCCGGTTGATAGCCGTATTGCTGGCAGGCGGCCTTGAACTGCGCTATGACCGCTTCGGATAGCGGTGCGGCCTGCCATTGACGCTGATTTTTGGTGAACAAGGCAAATGCGGTTGCCTTGAGTTCGTGGGCTCTGATGACGGCCTGATCCACACCGCCGGCAGCGCTGACATGTGCGCCTACATATTTCATGCTGTTCTCCTTATCGCTCTGGCGCACAGTATGCCACTGTTATTAACCAAAGGTGATCGCTTGAGCTAAAAAGCGTAACAACATGCTAACCGTTCAGCGTAACAAAAGCGCAGTTATGCCAGCAACGCCGTGACGCCAAGGTTGATACCGGCACCGCCGACAATCAGCCAGATAAACAGCGCTAGCGCCAGCAGCAGCGGCTTTACGCCCGCACGACGCACAGCGCTGAGTCGGGTGGTCACGCCCAATGCGCCCATCGCCATTGCCAATAACAGGTTATCAATCTGATTGAGTGTGGTTAACCAAGCGTCCGGCAACCAGTGAAGTGAATTGAACCCTGCAACGGCAATAAAACCTACGGCAAACCAGGGGAAGGCCATCGGCGTTTTTTCGGTTTCACTGCTGCTGGTGCGGCGTTGCAGACATGCCCCCAACACCATGAGAAACGGAGCCAGCAGCATGACGCGTAACATCTTGCCAATCACCGCGGTGTTTTCAACCTCGGGTGAAATGCTGTGGCCTGCCGCCACGACTTGGGCCACCTCATGCACGGTGGAACCAATGTAAACGCCGAATACTTGCGGCGAGACGGGCAAATAGTCGCCAGTTACGGCCAGCGCGTACAGACAAGGATAAAGAAACATGGCGATAGTGCCGAAGATGACAACGGTAGCGACAGCAATCGCGACGCTGTCGCCCTCCGCCTTGACCGTCGGCGCGGTAGCCAGTACCGCTGCGGCACCGCAAATGCTGCTGCCCGCACCGATCAGATATACTGTCTTGTCATCAAGGCCAAGCAGGGTTTTACCCAGATAACAGGCAAGAAGAAAGGTAGATGTCAGCATCAGCGCGTCAATAACAAGCCCGCTGATACCCAGCGCAGCAATGTGTTGCAGGCTGAGACGAAAGCCATACAGCACAATGCCCAAGCGTAGCAGATGATGCTTTGACCAATTAACACCCTCATCACAGTAGCGTTGCAGGCGAGGGTAAAGCGTGTTGCCAAGCAATGCGCCGCCAACCATGGCAAGGGTTAGTGAACCCAACCCCAAGTGGGCAACTGAAGGCAGCGCGGCCAGCTGCAGAAAGCCGACGGTCATGAGGGCAATAAAAAGCAGGCCAGGTAGCTTGCGTAAAAGCGGGTGGATAGATTTATCACCTTGAATTATAAAAAGAGATGCCATTGGAATACCTGTTCGCAGTCGAGCTAATCTGGGACACAGCCTATGATGAGTAGCCATAAAAGAGAAATTGATTATATGCTTATAACCTATTGCTATTTCCGGTAAGGGCTAACAATGCACATCACGTTGAGACAACTTGAAGTTTTTGCAGAGGTCCTGAAAAGCGGATCGACCACACAAGCGTCCGTTATGCTGGCCCTTTCTCAGTCTGCCGTGAGCGCAGCGTTATCGGATTTAGAAGCGCAACTGGGCGTACAGCTGTTCGATCGCGTGGGTAAGCGGTTGGTGGTCAATGAGCATGGGCGATTGCTTTATCCAAAAGCGTTGGCCATTCTGGAACAGTCGCTGGAGATAGAGAAAATGTTCCAGCAGGAGAATGGTGCGTTACGTGTGTTTGCCAGCAGCACCATCGGTAACTATCTGTTGCCAGCCATGATTGCTCGCTATCGGCGGGATTTCCCTTCTATCCCTTTTGAGCTGCACGTGGGCAACACCCAAGATGTGGTAACTGCTGTGGCGGAATTCAGCGTCGATCTTGGTTTTATCGAAGGTCCTTGTCATCATCCAGATTTGGTGAGGCAGCCTTGGCTGGAAGATGAGCTTGTGGTTTTTTGCGCCCCCAATAATCCTCTCGCGCAGCAGATATTAACGGTTGCTATGCTGGCGGAAGCGCCTTGGATCTTGCGTGAGCGCGGCTCAGGAACGCGGGAAATCCTCGATCATCAGCTATTGGCACAATTACCCCATTTCAAGCTGGTGATGGAGTTGGGGAACTCGGAGGCTATCAAGCATGCCGTGCGTCACGGCATTGGTATCAGTTGCCTGTCGCGTCGCGTCATTGCCGATCAGCTTGCTGCGGGATCGCTGGTGGCATTGCAGCTGGAACAGCCGCCTTTGGTGCGCACACTCTATCTGGTACATCACAGACAAAAACACCTTTCCAATGTGTTGCAGCGCTTTCTGGAATACTGCCAGCCAGCAAAATAACGCTTACGGCGGCCATTCGACTTTCTTATTGCTAATGATGGCGAGGCAGTTATGAAGCTCTCTTATAACTCGATAATGATAGCGCTTCTGTAGAAAACGATTTGCTACAATCCCGCCTCATTTTAGACAGAGCGCAGGATATTATGGCTCAGCAACAATTACATAGCACATCTCAGGGCGCGCCTACGCTGCGCCGTGAGCTTAAAGCGCGGCATCTCACCATGATTGCCATTGGCGGTTCCATCGGCACTGGGCTGTTTGTCGCTTCTGGCGCGACCATTTCGCAGGCCGGCCCTGGCGGGGCACTGCTCTCCTATGCGCTTATCGGATTGATGGTCTACTTTTTGATGACCAGCCTGGGCGAACTGGCGGCGTTTATGCCGGTTTCGGGATCGTTTTCCACGTACGGCGCCAAATACGTAGAAGAGGGCTTTGGCTTCGCCCTCGGATGGAACTATTGGTATAACTGGGCGGTGACCATAGCCGTTGATCTGGTGGCGGCGCAGCTGGTGATGGGCTATTGGTTCCCCGAGGTTTCCGGCTGGATCTGGAGTGCCCTGTTTTTAGTATTGATGTTCCTGCTTAACTACATCTCGGTAAAAGGGTTTGGTGAGGCAGAATATTGGTTCTCTCTGATCAAAGTGGTTACCGTCGTGATCTTTATCGCCGTTGGCGTGCTGATGATTGTCGGCATTCTGCGCGGCGCAGAGAACGCTGGCTGGCACAACTGGCAAATTGGTGATGCCCCTTTTTCTGGTGGCTTCTCGGCGATGATTGGCGTGGCGATGATCGTCGGTTTCTCCTTTCAAGGCACCGAGCTTATCGGCATAGCGGCGGGCGAATCAAAAGATCCTGCTCAGAACATTCCACGCGCTATTCGTCAGGTGTTCTGGCGTATATTGCTGTTTTACGTGTTTGCCATCCTGATTATCAGCCTGATTATCCCTTATACCGACCCCAACTTGCTGCGTAATGATGTAAAAGACATTACGGTCAGCCCGTTTACATTGGTGTTCCAGAATGCCGGACTGCTGTCGGCAGCGGCGGTGATGAACGCCGTGATCTTGACGGCGGTGCTCTCTGCGGGTAACTCCGGAATGTACGCTTCAACGCGTATGCTCTTTACCCTGGCGCAGGAAGGCAAGGCACCGCGTATGTTTGCCAAACTCTCCAAAGGCGGCGTGCCGCGCAATGCGCTGTATGCCACTACCGTGGTGGCGGGGCTCTGCTTCCTGACCTCGATGTTTGGTAACCAAACGGTCTATCTCTGGCTGCTGAATACTTCCGGTATGACTGGTTTTATCGCCTGGCTGGGGATTGCGATTAGCCATTATCGTTTCCGTCGTGGCTATGTGCAGCAAGGGTTGGATCTTAACGCTCTGCCGTACCGCTCTGGATTCTTCCCTATTGGGCCCGTTTTCGCGTTCGTGCTTTGCCTGTTGATCACTCTGGGGCAAAATTACCAGGCATTTTTGCAGGATAACATTGACTGGTATGGCGTCACCGCAACCTATATTGGCATCCCATTATTTTTACTGATTTGGTTCGGTTATAAGTTGTCGCGCGGGACGCGCTTTGTGAAATATGCAGAAATGACCTTTCCTGATTTTCATAAATAACGATTAAGCCTGTGATTTGAACACGCCATTGGTAATCTGCTTACCGATGGCGTGTTGATGTAAATACTCCACGTTTAATAATAGGGTTACACCGTTAATTCGCACCGCGTAAAAGAATTTCTCTGCTTATGTCGTAATTCAGTATATCCACCGTGCTTTTCTATCATATTGTATAAGCGTGCTGATAAATAGTTTATCAAGGTAACTATTTGGCACGTATCCACCCTGATTTCAGTCAAAAAGTGTTTTTCATTGGCGTCAGTCATCACAATGAATGTTAATGAGTTCAATGCCATTTGCGGTTAACTTGATGTGCGAATTAACATTGCCACTGGTTGTTGATAACAATACACGCTATTTAGTTAAATTAACAAAAGTCTCGAATAACAATAAAACGTGGCAACATGAAAAAAATTAACCTTCAGCGTTTAAAAAACAGTATTCATTGTCGTTTTTAATGTTTGTTATTATCATCAAATAAATCACAACGATAACTCTCGGGGCTGACATCATGTTGAAAATCACTTTCCTGGATAAAGGGGCATTGCCTGAAACCATTTTCTGGAAAAAGCATTTTTTTCGCAGACCGCAATGTCAACACGAATGGATCGAATATAGCTATACGCCGCCGGAACTGGTGGTAGAACGCGCGCAAGGGTGTGAGGTAATTATCACTAATAAAGTGGTGCTGACGCGGGAGATTCTGCAAGCGTTGCCTGCGCTAAAACTGATTGCGGTTACCGCAACCGGTGTGAACAATATTGATGTCGCCGCTGCACAGGAACTGGGGATCGCTGTGCGCAACGTTCCTGCGTATTCGACGCAGTCGGTGGCTGAGCACGTTATCGCCATGATATTTTCCCTTAAGCACAGTCTGATGGGATGGTATCGCGATCAGCTCAGCGATCGCTGGGCCACGCAAAATCAGTTTTGTTATTTCGATCATCCGGTAAAAGATATTGCGGGATCCTCGCTCGGCATCATCGGTTCTGGTGCGATAGGGCAAGAGGTCGCAAGATTGGCGAGCGCAGTGGGCATGAAAGTGCTGTTTGCAGAGCGACGCGGTGCGGCGCAGTGTCGGCCGGGTTACTTACCCTTTGAACAAGTGATGCAAACCGCCGATGTTATCTCGCTGCATTGCCCACTGACAGCGGATACCCAGGGATTGATCAACTCGCAGACGCTGGCACTGTGTAAGCCGTCGGCGTTTATCATCAATACGGCGCGCGGTGCGTTGGTGGATGAGGATGCACTGCTGTCGGTACTTTTGCAGCATCGTATTGCGGGGGCAGCATTGGATGGATTGACACAGGAGCCACCGTCGTTGGATAACCCACTGATGAAAGCCGCGAAAACCATGCCGAACCTGTTGATTACGCCGCACATTGCCTGGACATCAGGCTCTGCGTTGCAAGTGCTGATGGAGAAAACTATCGCCAATATCGATGAGTTTGTGCAACAGCAGGGGCTCTAACCATATCCGGTGCCTGATTCGAGCGGATGAACACGCCACGCTACCGCGCAGCGGGCCGTCGTTGGCCCGCTACCGATAAGGCGCTTGTTGTGTAATTACAGTTTATCAAAGGGAAATGAGTTTTTGACGTAGCGCGTGTAGTAACGGTATTTTGCCGTACTGGACAGCAACTCTTCATAGATCATCCGGGCGACACCTTTGTACAGATAGACGCTGCCGTTCAGCAGTTCAATTTCCAGATGTTTTTTTTCTTCATCATAACCGACAGAAAACAGTTCGCTTGAAGCCACTCGTTTACGTTGCAAATCAAATCCCTCCCAGTGAAATCCCCCTGTTTATACCTCCGACAGAAAACAGTTCGCTTGAAGCCACTCGTTTACGTTGCAAATCAAATCCCTCCCAGTGAAATCCCCCTGTTTATACCTCGTCCTATTCGGACGTAGTGTTCTGCTAAACAGGTCCCTGAAACAGTTTCTTGCATTACCTAGTGAATGAACGATTGTGTGACAAAAAAAGGAGTTTAACAATCTGTAGCTGTCGGCAATGTCGCAAAAAACGCTTTCAAATTGCCATGTGATAGTCGATTGTCCGTGTGGCGTAAACGAGGGGAAGGAGAGAAATGAGGCAGACCAGACGATCTGCCTCACTGGGGAATGCCGCTTAGGCCTTCAGATGGCTGGCATGAAAACGCAAATGGTCTTCAATAAAGCTGGCAATAAAGTAATAGCTGTGGTCATACCCAGACTGCGTGCGTAACGTCAGCGGCCAACCCTGTTCCTCTGCCTGCTGCGCCAAGCGTGCGGGTTGCAACTGATCGGGTAAAAACTGATCGCTGTCGCCCTGATCGACCAGCAGCGGCAATCGCGCTGAGGTGTGTGCCAGCAGATAACAGGTGTCATATTCACGCCAGGTCGTTTCATCTGTACCCAGATAAGCGGTAAAGGCTTTACGTCCCCAGGGAACTTCGCTTGGATTAACGATTGGCGCAAACGCAGAAGCGGACCGATAACGCTCTGGATGGCGCAGTGCCAGCATCAACGCACCGTGACCGCCCATTGAATGCCCACTGATTGACTGACGATCGCTGACGTTGAAATGCTCACGCACCAGCGCAGGCAGCTCGCTGCTAACGTAATCATACATGCGATAGTGCGCAGCCCAAGGCGCCTGGGTGGCGTTGACGTAAAATCCCGCGCCTTGACCCAGATCGTAACCGGGATCGTTAGCCACCTCCTCGCCACGCGGGCTGGTATCCGGCATCACCAGTACCAGCCCGAGTTCAGCGGCGATACGCTGTGCGCCCGCTTTGGTGGTGAAGTTTTCATCGTTGCAGGTCAACCCGGACAGCCAATACAGCACCGGCGGTGGCGTATCGTCTGCGGTTGGTGGCAAATAAATGCTGAACGTCATCGGGCCATTCACGCTGCTCGAGCTATGGCGATAGCGCTGCTGCCAACCGCCAAACAGGCGATGCTCTTCCAGTAATTCCAGCGTCTCGTTCATGGGGGCGTGCCTCCTTGTGCGCGGATTAACGGTAGTGAATAACGGTGCGAATCGATTTGCCTTCATGCATCAAATCGAAGGCTTCATTAATCTGTTCCAGCGGCATGGTATGCGTAATGAAATCTTTTAGCGGGAATTCGCCTTTCAGATAGCGATCGACGATACCGGGCAGTTGACTGCGGCCTTTCACGCCGCCAAACGCTGAGCCGCGCCATACGCGTCCTGTCACCAATTGGAACGGACGAGTGGCGATTTCTTCTCCTGCACCGGCAACGCCGATGATAACGGACTCGCCCCAACCCTTGTGGCAGCACTCCAGTGCGGAACGCATGACATTAACGTTGCCGATGCACTCAAAAGAGAAGTCCACGCCGCCGTCGGTCAACTCAACAATCACATCCTGAATCGGCTTGTCATAATCTTTCGGGTTGATCAGATCGGTTGCCCCCAGTTTGCGGGCCAGATCGAACTTGCTGGTGTTGATATCAATACCGATGATACGTCCAGCGCCGGCCATCTGTGCGCCGATAATCGCCGACAGGCCGATACCGCCCAGACCGAACACGGCCACGCTGTCACCGGGTTTTACTTTGGCGGTATTCAGTACGGCACCCATACCGGTGGTTACGCCACAGCCCAGCAGGCACACTTCTTCCAGCGGCGCTTCTTTATTGATTTTCGCCAGGGAAATTTCAGGCACTACCGTCAGTTCTGCGAAGGTGGAGGTGCCCATGTAGTGAAAAATCGGCTTGCCATCTTTAAAGAAACGCGTGGTGCCATCCGGCATCAACCCTTTGCCTTGCGTACTGCGAATCGATTGGCACAGGTTGGTTTTGCCGGAGCGACAGAATTTACACTCGCCACATTCTGGCGTGTACAGTGGGATAACGTGATCGCCGACGGCAACGCTGGTCACGCCCTCGCCAACCGCTTCAACGATGCCGCCCCCTTCGTGGCCCAAAATGGCAGGGAATACGCCTTCTGGATCTTTACCTGACAACGTATAGGCATCGGTGTGGCACACGCCGGTCGCGACGATACGCACCAGGACTTCACCTTTTTGTGGCGGCATCAAATCAACGTCTTCAATCGAGAGCGGTTGGTTAGGGCCCCAGGCGACAGCGGCGCGGGTTTTGATCATGTTCATGGTGTGCTCCTATAGGTAATGCAGTTGCAGTAATGGGATGAACCTCTCGCGCTCGTGTCCAGCAAGAGGTGAAAGTGCGTTTATGTATCGAACTGCTCGATAATCAGTTTCTTAAAGGCTTCCACATTGGGGCCGAAGGCGTCTCGCCGCCATATCAACCAGGTGGATGTGCTAGCCAGCGGCTCGGGCAGAAGATGGCGTTGTACCCGATCGCGTGCCGCAAGCGCGTCCAACACTGACAGTGGCAACAACGCCACACCGGCGCCGCTCGCGACGCAGGCCAGCATCGCTGCATAGGAGGTCACGTCAAGCGTGTGACCGGGCGTAACACCTGCCTGATGGAACCAGGTTTCCAACTTGTGCCGATAGGCGCAGCCTGCGCGAAACGCCAGCAACGTGCTGCCCGCAATATCCTGCGGATGGGCGATCGGCGCATGATCCAAGGCGGAAACCAGCACCAGCGTTTCGCCAAACGCGGCGCATCCGTTAAGTTCGTCGGCCTGTATCGGCCCGTCTACCAGCGCGGTCGCCAGCGTTCCGGCTCTTACCCGCTCAACGATATCACTGGACACTGAGCAGGTTAGGGCGACAGACACCGCGGGGTAACGTGTATGGTAGGCCGACAGCAATGCGGGCAGATGGCTCACAGCGAGGCTTTCCATCGCACCCAGAGCGAAATTGCCGGTAGGTTCCCCCGCGCGCGTCATGCTGATCGCTTCTTCACTCAACGCCAAAATACGTTCTGCATAACAGAGAAAATTGTGCCCCACCGGGGACAAACGCAGTCGCTGTTTCTCGCGGATAAACAGATCGCGACCTAATTCCTGTTCCAACTGACGCAATCGGGTTGTTAAGTTGGAGGGAACACGCTGCAACAACTCGGCGGCGCGAGCCACTGAGCCTGTTTCTGCTACCAGACAGAACATCCGAAGCTGCGTCAGGTCCATAAACCACCTTTCTTTTTATGAGACTAACAGTAATTGACTTGTTCACTTTAAATGATGAACTCAGTCTAACGACTATCACGTGACTTAGCAACGATCTTGTTACATCTGACAGAAATTCGCTACTGATGTGAAGGCCGTCGAAGGCGATGCTAAAGCGCGCTAAACCTATTTCAAGTTTGTTACAAAATCACAACATTGTGCCTGTCACATAACGAAAAACTCTAATTTTCTCCCAGTTTCTCACGAATGTTATTCGTAACATCATTATCTCTCAAGGGGATAGTACTGGATGTATACTGTAACTTTTAAAAATTATCATCTTGCTATATATGAAAATAAATTAATATTTTTTGTCTAAAAGCTGAGAAATATCTACTGTTAGTATGCTTGGGGTAGAGCGAATAAATACACTGTGTAAAAAAGCACTGGTTGCCAATGGTTTTTCAGATTCGAAAATAAAAAAGCCTAATGAAAGCGGAATTTATTACGAAAAAAATCAGTTCGTGCTAACAATTGAATCTATCTATTGTTGTGGATGTTTTTCTCGTGTTTAATGCTCGGCCGGGGTAAAGGTGAGTCATTTATTGCCGATGATGTCAGTTAAGACCGATAAATGTTTTTTTTGTTACACGACAAGGAGTGTTTGATACGTTGTGGCGCATGGCCTATGTGTCACGCAGTGACGGTCGATCTCGATGAATACGCGGAAAACAGACAAAAAGCGTAAAAGAAGATCGCTGAATTAGTTACAGGAGTCATCCGTGAACTTTTTGAGAAACATCACCATCAGGGCAATGCTTCTTATCATTTTGGGGGCTTTTCTGCTGTTGTGGGCAGGGGTTTCCCTTTATAGCATGTCATCATTAAGCAAAATGACAGGGCTGCTTGAAGCGAGCGAAATACAGAAAAAAAATGTAGAAATGTTGTCGAGAGGTAATGACCAATATTTCCGAACTGTGACGCGCATGGTACGGTCAATGGATTTTAAGCAGGTCGGCAACAGTGCAGACGCTGAAAAAACCCTGACCGCCGCTGCGACCGCATTAAAAAACACCAGCGAGGCTTTAGAACAATTCAAAAATACCGATCACTCTATCGTCGATCCTGAGATTGCTAGCGCTATGGTCAACACCTGGCAGGCGCTTATCAGCAATGGGTTGCAGCCGATGATTGCGGCAGCGCAAGCGAACAAACCCGAGGTGTTCCAGCAATTATTCATGAACACCTACCCTCCGCTCAGCGTCGCTTTTGGTGGCGCGATGGAAAAATACCAGAACAGCATTACGTCACGTTCAACCGAGTCGTTGCAGCAGGTCTATTCCTTGCTGTCATGGGGTAGAAGTGTGCTTCTGGTGGCATTGGTGGTCGGGGCTTTGATGCTATTGCTCACCGATCGTTATCTGATGAACTATCTGGTGAAGCCCTTAAATGATATCAAGGCCCATTTCCGTGTGATGGCGGATGGCGATCTTGGCAGCCCGGTCACGGAGTTTGGACGTAACTGCGTGGGACAACTGATCCCTTACCTCAGAGACGTGCAAAGTAAATTGATTGGTACCGTTTCCGCGATTCGAGACAGTTCTGCAGCCATCTACCAAGGTTCGAGCGAGATTCGTAGTGGCAATAACCACCTCTCGGCGCGTACCGAACAGCAGGCCGCTGCCTTGGCCGAAACCGCTGCCAGCATGGAGCAACTGAGCGCCACGGTGAAGCAGAATGCCGATAATGTACATCAGGCGAGTACGCTTTCTCAAAATGCGGCAGTGGCTGCACGGCGCGGCGGCGAAGTGGCCTCTGACGTGGTGGAAACCATGGCCAGCATCACCACCAGTTCGAAAAAGATTGCTGATATTACCAGTGTGATTAACGGCATCGCGTTCCAAACCAATATCCTGGCGTTGAACGCAGCGGTGGAAGCCGCACGTGCGGGTGAACAAGGGCGTGGGTTTGCGGTCGTGGCCGGTGAGGTACGTAATCTGGCACAGCGCAGCGCTCAGGCGGCCAAAGAGATTGAAACGTTGATTGCCGAGTCGGTGCAACGGGTGGGTAAAGGTTCCGAGCAGGTAGCTCAAACCGGTGACGTGATGAATGCCATTATTGTGGCGGTGACGCGGGTTAACGATCTGATGGGGGAAATTGCCAATGCGTCGGATGAGCAGAGTCGTGGCATCAGCCAGGTCGGGCAAGCGGTTGCTGAGATGGACGGCGTGACGCAACAGAATGCCTCGCTGGTGGAGCAATCTGCGGGGGCGGCTGCATCTCTGGAGGATCAGGCGCGTCAGCTTACCGAAGCCGTTGCGCTGTTCAAACTCTCTGCGCAGGATAAAACTCTGTCACCTGCCGTTGCGTTGTCGCGTAAAAGTGCGACCCTCGCGCCTGCACTCTTAGCCAGCAGCAAGAAAAGTGCCTCAGCAAGCGATAACTGGGAGACGTTCTGACGTCTAGAGGCGTAAAACAGTCACCTTTAGCAACCTGTTATCCTAGAGCGTCAGACGGACATGTCTGACGCTTTTTTCGTTCTACGATCCGTTATCCCTCGGCATGAAGTTGAACCTATTTCACCGATGATGAAGTACAATCACTGGATAATCCTGCGTCACTCCACTAGAGTGAACGCGCTTGGAATGTCACACCTGCCGGAGAAGAAAGAGAATGACCCCCACGTTGAGTCGCGAAGCGGCGCTGGTTCATGAAGCGTTGCTGGCGCGCGGTCTGGAAACCCCGCTGCGCGGCGCGCTGCTGGATGCCGCCACCCGCAAAGCACGCATCGCCGAACACATGACTGAAATCATGAATCTGCTGAGCCTCGATCTGCAAGATGACAGCCTGGCAGAAACGCCACATCGCATCGCAAAAATGTATGTGGATGAAATTTTCGCCGGGCTGGACTATGCCAATTTCCCGAAAATCACCATCATTGAAAACAAAATGAAAGTGGATGAAATGGTTACCGTGCGTGATATCACACTGACCAGCACCTGCGAGCACCATTTTGTCACCATCGATGGCAAGGCAACCGTCGCTTATATCCCGAAGGAAGGGGTGATTGGCCTGTCGAAGATCAACCGTATCGTGCAGTTTTTTGCACAGCGTCCGCAGGTGCAGGAGCGTTTGACGCAGCAGATTCTGGTCGCGTTGCAAACCCTGCTTGGCACCAGCAACGTCGCCGTATCGATTGATGCCGTGCACTACTGTGTCAAGGCGCGCGGTATTTGTGATGCGACCAGTGCAACCACCACCACATCGCTGGGTGGTTTGTTCAAATCGAGCCAGAATACGCGTCAGGAATTCTTGCGCGCGGTGCGTCACCACCAGCACTGATCGTTGTGCCGCAGCCACCGAGTGTGGTTGTCGGCAGCATGCGTCTCATTGGATTGGCACAAGCGCCTATGAAGCCTCTCTTTCCGTCATCGTCTCGCCGTATCTCCACGTTGGATTTCGTGCGCGGCGTTGCCGTATTGGGCATTTTATTGCTCAATATCACCGCCTTCGGCCTGCCCAAAGCAGCCTACCTTAACCCTGCCTACGCGGGTTACCCTGCACTGCGTGATGCCCTGACCTGGGCTGTGATGGATCTGCTGGCGCAGGCGAAGTTTCTGACCCTGTTCGCCCTGTTGTTTGGCGCAGGCTTACAATTGCTACTGCCACGCGGTACGCGCTGGGTACATGCGCGCCTGTTCTGGCTGATGCTGATTGGCTTGTTGCACGGTATTTTCCTGTGGGATGGCGATATCTTGCTGGATTACGGCCTGATCGGCTTGCTCTGCTTTACCATGATCCGACAGGCGGATAGCAGTCGCATGCTGATGCGTATGGGCATGGTCATGTACGCCGTAGGCGTTGGCATGCTGGTGGTTCTAAGCCAGATTCTTAGCCCGGAGCCGGGGCGCTATTGGTTGCCGGGTGATGCAGACATCGCCTACGAAGCCTATTGGCTCCAAATGGGGGGCGTAGAAGCGTGGCGCAATCGCGTGGATCTGCTGATCGAGAGTTTATTGTCGCTGGGTGTGCAATATGGTTGGTTGCTGGCAGGTTCGTTGCTGCTCGGTGCCGGGTTGATGCGCAGCGGTTGGCTGCGCGGTGAATTCAGTACGGCGCACTATCGCAAGGTTGCGCTGTGGTTCATCGCAGGGGGATTGCTGATTGATGCTGTTGGCATGGCGTTGCAATGGCATCTTGCCTGGGAGTACCGCTGGAGCGGGCTGTTGCTGCAAATTCCTCGTGATATTGCCGCACCGATTCAGGCTATCGGATATCTGGCGCTCTGCTACGGGTATTGGTCAACATTGCAACAATGGCGGGTGTCCTCCTGGATAGGAGACATCGGAAGGATGGCGTTGAGCAGCTACCTGTTGCAGACGCTGATCTGCACCCAGTTCTTTTATCACTGGGGCGGTTTTATGCAGTTCGGCCGTTTGCAATTGCTGGGTATTGTGCCGTTTATCTGGTTAATTAACGGGTTAGTGGCGCACTACTGGCTGCGTAATTTCGAACAAGGCCCATTGGAGTGGGGATGGCGACGCTTAACGAGGCTGGTTGCCGGGCCTTCGCGCTAATCTCGGATAACCGCCTCTGGTAACGGGTGGCTCCCGCATTACGGTTGTGGTGGTGCCGGATTACTGTTTGCGCCGGCGCTACCGTCATGCTCTTTCTCCGCTTCTGCGGGCAGGTTGTCTAACGTACTGAGCAACTCGGGAGGGACAGCAGGATAATCAGGCTCATCCTTGGCAATTTTGTGCTCTGCCGGGATAGGCACCAACGGACCCAGAAAGCGGGGTTCGCGTTTGAGGATGTAGAGATCGAACAGCGTCCCAAGCCGGGCACCGACCTCACGCAGCCGGATCGTCATCATGTTTTTCGGTGAGGGTACTGCATAGCACTGTGCCTGAATACCCATATGCATAGCGATAAACAGCGCACGTTCGCAGTGGAAGCGTTGGGTAATAATCGTGAAATCGTTGGTATCAAACACTTTGCGCGTGCGCACAATGGAGTCCAGCGTGCGGAACCCCGCATAATCAAGCACAATGTCGCTGGGTGAAATGCCCGCCGCGATCAAATCGCGCCGCATGGTCATCGGCTCATTGTAGCTTTGCAGCGCGTTGTCACCGCTGAGCAGCAAATAGCTGACTTTCCCGCCGTTGTAAGCATTGATAGCCCCCTGAATACGGAACAGGTAGTACTGGTTCAATGCGCCAACGCGGTAATATTTTGCCGTACCCAGCACCACGCCTACTTGACGTTCCGGCAGCTCAGCTAAATCGTCATAGATGTAGGGGGCCGTTTTCCAGCCAATCCACCGGTCCAGAGCGAATGCTGACAATAATGATACGCAAAGAACAATACCTGAACCGACGATCAGGCGCTTCCATATGCTCATACGGGTATCAAAATAAGAAAAAGGATCATGAGCAAAGGCTACTTTACCCGTCTGGCGTAAGCAAGCCATAGCCAAGGTAATCGCCGATTATTGATTGATTGTTGTGCGAATGCGCGAAAAGCAGGCAAAAAAAACCGGCCAGCGGGCCGGTTTATGCAGTCTGCGATCCGGTCAGTTTACCCGGCTGCCCCACAGGTCGTATTCATCGGCGTGTTCGATAACCACCTGCACAACATCGCCCACTTTGACGTTGGTTTCGCCGTTAAGGTAGACGCTGCCATCGATTTCCGGTGCGTCGGCCATGCTGCGACCAATTGCGCCTTCGTCGTCCACTTCATCGATCAGTACGCGCAATGTGCGGCCGATTTTCTCCTGCAAGCGCTCCGCGGAGATACGTTGTTGCAGCGCCATAAAGCGGTGAAAACGTTCTTCTTTGATCGCTTCAGGCACTTGATCCGGCAGTTCGTTTGCCGTCGCGCCTTCCACCGGGCTGTATTGGAAGCAACCCACGCGATCCAGCCGTGCTTCGCTCAGAAAATCGAGTAGCATTTGAAAATCTTCTTCGGTTTCACCGGGAAAGCCGACAATAAAGGTGGAGCGCAGCGTCAGATCGGGGCATATCGCGCGCCACTTTTTGATGCGCTCCAGCGTGCGTTCTACTGCTCCAGGGCGTTTCATCAGCTTGAGAATTTTCGGGCTGGCGTGCTGTAACGGAATATCCAGATAGGGCAGGATCTTGCCTGCGGCCATCAACGGAATCACGTCATCCACATGTGGATAGGGGTAAACATAGTGCAACCGCACCCACACGCCCAGTGAGGCAAGTTGTTCACACAAGCTAACCATGCTGGTTTTGACAGGTTGCCCGTTCCAGAAGCCGGTGCGCTGCTTCACATCGGCACCGTAGGCCGAGGTATCCTGTGAAATCACCAGCAGCTCTTTCACACCCGCTTCAACCAGGCGTTTAGCTTCATCCAGCACGCTGCCAATCGGGCGGCTATCCAAATCACCGCGCATCGACGGGATGATGCAGAAAGTGCAGCGATGGTTGCAGCCTTCAGAAATTTTCAGATAGGCATAGTGCTTGGGCGTCAGTTTGACGCCCTGCGCCGGTACCAGACTGGTAAAGGGATCGTGCGCCGGTTTGGGAACATAATGATGCACATGCGAGATCACCTGTTCATAGCTGTGCGGCCCAGAGATTTCCAGCACTTTCGGGTGCACTTCGCGGATTTGGTTCTCTTTGGCACCGAGGCAACCGGTGACGATCACTTTGCCGTTTTCGTTCAGCGCTTCGCCAATGGCTTCCAGCGACTCTTGCACCGCGCTGTCGATGAAACCGCAGGTATTGACGATAACCACTTCGGCGTCATCGTAGGTTGGCACAACCTGATAGCCCTCGTTGCGCAATTCGGTCAGGATACGCTCGGAATCGACCAGGTTCTTCGGGCAACCGAGGCTGACAAAACCGACTTTCGGCGCGGCGGCAGGTGTTTTTGTGTGGGACATTCAACGTTACTCACTTTGCATCAATGGCGCGGGATTTTAATGACATTACGGCAAACATTATACAGCGAAGTGTGGGGGTAATGCGAGAACGTGGCAACATGCGCTATCCGTCGCATGATTGGCGTGTTCGGGACGCGCTAACGTCAAGAAAAGTAAAACGTCGTCGCTTTTTTTGCGTGCCGTGGCCACGCTGCCTACAGTTAGTGAAATGCCTTGCCAAGGAGCCCCACCATGCTGTTTTCATTGACCCGACCCGTTGCTGCCGCTGCTCGCGGGTTGCTGCTGCTTACGGTTACCGTTGCCACGCCGTTGCTGGCGGCGCAGCCTGTGGTGACCGAATTGCAGGATAAACTGGATCACCCCTGGTCACTGGCGTTCTTACCGGAAAATAACGGCATGCTGATCACCGAACGTGCCGGGCAATTGCGGCATTGGCAGCAGGGGAAGGGGCTTTCCGCGCCGATTGACGGTGTACCTGCGGTGTTTGCCAAATCGCAGGGGGGCTTGCTGGACGTCGCGCTGGCCCCGGATTTTGCACAAAGCCGGCGTATTTACCTGAGTTTTGCCGAAGTGGGCGACGACGGTAACGCGGGTACTGCCGTAGGCTATGGGCGTTTGTCTGAGGATTATCGCCATCTGGAGCAGTTCACCGTATTCTTCCGCCAACAGCCCAAACTCTCCAGCGGTAATCACTTTGGCGGCAAGTTGGCTTTCGATAAAAACGGCTTGCTGTTTATCTCGCTCGGTGAAAACAACCAGCGGCCCACCGCGCAGGATCTGGATAAGCTGCAAGGGAAGATCGTGCGGCTGACGGCACAAGGCAAAGTCCCTGTCGATAATCCCTTTGTGAACAAGGCCGGGGCGCGCCCAGAAATATGGTCGTATGGTCATCGTAATCCGCAGGGGCTGGCCTTTAATCCGGTTACCGGAACCCTGTGGGAGCACGAGCATGGCCCGCGCGGTGGCGATGAAATCAACTTTCCCGCTGCCGGGAAAAACTACGGTTGGCCGCTGGCGACACACGGTATCAACTACTCTGGGTTGAAAATCCCGGAAGCGAAGGGAACCCGGGTGCCAGGCATGGCCGATCCGGTGCACGTGTGGGAAAAATCGCCCGGTATCAGCGGTATGGCATTTTATCAGAGTGAGCGTTTCCCACAGTGGAAAAATTCGGTGTTTATCGGCGCCTTGGCAGATCGCAACCTGATTCGCTTAACGCTGGAGGGCGATCGTATCTTGTCTGAGGAGCGCTTGCTGACGGATCGTAATGAACGTATCCGTGAAGTCAGAACCGGGCCGGATGGCTACCTGTACCTGCTGACCGATGACAGCAATGGCAAATTGCTGCGTGTCGGGTTGAAATAACCGGCGCACTCTGTTCGAAATGACGCCGGATAAAACGCATCAGGTCAACGGCAACATGACTGTGTCGCGGAAGGCGGGGCGCGCGGTCAACTGCTGGTACCAGCGTTCCAGATGTGGCAATGATGGGCGTTCGATGTCCATGTTAAACCAGCCATACGCGATACAGCCGAGAGGAATATCGCCAATACCGAAAGCCTGCCCGGAGAGCCAGGGTTGACGGGAGAGGGCATCGTCAGCAATTGCCAGCAGGCGTTCGCATTCCGCTTTCTGTTTGGCAATCAGGGCTACATCGCGCTGTTCAGGCGCCGTGCGCACCAGGCCGATAAATACGGCACCAAACGGCACCCCTAAAGATATTGCCCAGTCCATCCATTTTTCTGCACTGGCGCGCTGACCGTGATCGGCCAGATACAGGCTCTGCTGACCGTATTTGGCGGCCAGATAACGAACGATGGTATTGGATTCCCACAACACCACATCGTCGTCTTGTAAGCAGGGGATCAGACCGTTGGGGTTCATGGCCAGATAATCCGCCTCGCGATTACGACCAAACTGGCCGCCAGCAAGGATATGCTGATAATTCAACCCCAGTTCGGCGGCGAGCCAGCGGACTTTTTTGACATTACTTGAATTCTCTCGGCCCCATAAAGTAAGCATTATAAACCTCTGATGGCGAATGGGAGGGCGTGCGTTGACGCCCCGGCAGCAACAGTGCAAACCACTATACCGGTTTTTCAACGGCGCGGGGGATAAGAAAAGGGAATTATCATCCTGAATAGCATGCTGTTTTGATCCCCGCTTGCCTGTGCTAACGTGTCGCCGACATAAAGATATGCCAATTTAATCTTTATCATCCCAAAGCGGATTTTTCATAATGCGGTACACACGATAAAACAGGGAAACCACCATGACTTTGACCCATCGTTTTCGCGCTTTGCTGGGCGCGGCGCTTCTTTCCGCACTGCCGTTTGTGGCGGGTACTTCCACGGCATTGGCCAGCACCGATCCGCAGACGTTGACGTTTGGTGTGGCACCCGGTCCTTATGGCGATATGGTCAATCAGACCATCAAACCGCAACTCGAGAAAAAGGGCTACAAAGTCGTGGTACGTGAGTTTAGCGACTACGTGCAGCCCAATCTGGCGCTGGCGAACGGCAGTATTGATGCCAACCTGTTCCAGCACTCGCTCTATCTGGAAAAATTTGCGGCTGACAAAGGCTTGAAGCTGGCGAAGCTGATCATTGTGCCGACGGCGAGCATGGGGTTCTATTCTAAAAAAATCCACTCGTTGGACGAGTTGAAAAAAGGCGATGTGATTACGCTGTCCAACGATGCGACCAATTTGGCTCGCGGGCTGCGTTTTTTGCAATCGCTCGGATTGATCACTATCAAGCCGGAGCTTGACGCTACCAAAGCATCAGAAAAAGATATTGTTGATAACCCACGCGGTCTGGTATTCAAACCGCTGGAAGCGGCCCAACTGCCGCGCACGCTGGATAGTGTCACCGCATCGCTGGTTAACGGTAACTTTGCGTTTGCTGCCGGGCTGAAACTGTCCTCCGCGCTCAAGCTGGAGACGTTGGATGAAAACCTGAAAAACGTCATTGCGGTGCGTGCGGACGATATTGATAAGCCGTTTGCCAAAGATATTAAAGCCGCAGTGGAATCCGAGGAGTATGCTGCGGCGATTAATGCACCGGGCAGCGTGTTCAGTGAATTCCAGAAGCCAGAATGGATGAAGGCACGTGCCGCACAGTAAGTCGGCATAGTCCAGTGCGACAGCGTGTTATTATCCCGGCCTCTGGCCGGGATAATGTTTTTGGTCGGGATAAAACAGAGAATCGGCAATGATAGAACTCAACGCGATTAGCGTGAATTTTTCGCAGGGGAAAGCGGGCGCAACGGCGGCGGTAGATAACGTCAGCTTGCGTATCCAGCAGGGCGAAATTTTTGGGATTGTGGGCACCAGCGGTGCGGGAAAAAGTACCCTGTTGCGTACCATTAACCTGCTGCAACGCCCGACGAGTGGCAGTGTCACGGTGAATGGTGTCACGATCAGTGATTTAAGCGGCAGCGACCTGCGCCAGGCCCGTCAGGGCATTGGTATGATTTTTCAGCATTTCAACTTGATGCAAACGCGTACCGTGGCGGAAAACGTCGCGTTCAGTTTGAAAGCAGCGGGCAAATCTGCGCAGGAAATTGCCCAGCGCGTGCCTGAAATGCTAAACCTTGTCGGGTTGTCCGATAAGGCGGATGTCTATCCTTCCCGCTTGAGCGGGGGGCAGAAACAGCGGGTCGGTATTGCACGCGCGATTGCCAATCATCCACAAGTACTGTTGTGCGATGAGCCGACCTCGGCCCTCGATCTGGAAACCTCTGCCGCCATCCTGGTGCTGCTCAAAGAGATTAATCAACGCCTGGGGATCACCATTGTTCTGATTTCTCATGAAATGAGCGTCATCAAAACGGTGTGCGATCGCATGGCGGTGATGACACAAGGCCGCGTAGTGGAAGAAGGTGAGGTGTTCGATGTGTTTGCTGCACCGCAACATCCGTTCACGCAACAGTTGGTCTCCCACACGCTGAATCTGGAATTGCCCGCACGTCTGAAAGAAGAACTGCAAGGCACGTTGCTGAAAATCCTGTTTATCGGCGATTCCGCCGAGCAGCCGGTGTTATCCGATGTGGCGGTGCGCTATGGCGTTTCGGTCAACATCTTGCACGGTAAGATTGAATATATCGGCAACCGTGCGCTAGGTATTCTGGTGGTGTTACTGACCCACCCGACGGACAGCGAGCAACTGGCTGCCGCTATCCATTATGTTCAAACCCGCACCGCGCGCGTGGAGGTGTTACATGGGTGATTTTGGGCTCGACCTGACCGTGGCGTTTGGTGAAACCTTTCAGATGGTCAGCATTGCGACGCTGTGCGCCATTGTTGGTGGCCTGCCTTTGGGCCTGCTGATTTTTGTCACCGACAGAAACCTGTTTTGGCAAAACCGTGCGGTGTATTTATGCAGCACCATTTTGGTCAACATTATCCGCTCTATCCCGTTTGTGATTTTACTGGTGCTGTTGTTGCCGCTTACCCAGATTCTGCTGGGTAACACCATCGGGCCGGTGGCGGCTTCGGTGCCGATGTCAGTAGCGGCGATGGCGTTTTATGCGCGGCTGGTGGACAGTGCCCTGCGCGAAGTCGATCCCGGCATTGTTGAAGCCGCGGAGGCGTTCGGCGCCAGCCCGATACGCATTATTGCGACCGTGCTGCTGCCGGAAGCCAAGGCGGGTTTGCTGCGCGGACTGACCATCACGCTGGTGAGCCTGATTGGCTACTCTGCGATGGCAGGCATTGTGGGCGGTGGTGGCGTCGGTGATTTAGCGATCCGCTTTGGTTATTACCGCTATGAAACACAGGTGATGGTGGTGACCGTGGTGGCGCTGGTTATTCTGGTGCAAGTGGTACAGATGCTGGGTGATTGGTTTGCCAAGCGCGCGGATAAACGCGATCGTCGCTAACGGTGTGCTACCGGCAAGCGGTCCGTGCCGCTTGCCGCTTTTCCCTTCCTTCCATGAGAAAACTCTCATAACGTGTTTATAAATCAGCGTATTTTCTAGACGTTTTCATTTCTTTGAGTATCTTTACAGAGTAGGGCGTTTCATTGTCGGGCCGCGGACGGTAGGGTACACAGTTTATTGCCATTCGTTGCAAAGCATATCGAAATCTGACCAGATTAACTGCACGACTTACGACATGGAGGACGCATGAACACCACGGCCCATTTCCCTCAGGCTCGATTTTCTAAGGCCGCATGCTCCCGCTTGATGCTATGCAGCGCGACGCTGCTGTGGCTGACGTTGACCCCACACGTATATGCTGAACAGGCACCTGCCGCGCCGCAGCTCGAAGCCAAAGCCTTTATTCTCATGGATTACCACAGCGGTGTGGTTCTCGCGGAGCAGCGAGCGGATGAGCGACTGGACCCCGCTAGCCTGACGAAAATGATGGCAAGCTACGTTATCGGTCAGGCGATAAAAACGGAAAAAATTAAACCCGACGATCTGGTTACCGTCGGTAAAGATGCCTGGGCAACGGGTAATCCGGTGCTGCGCGGATCGTCGCTGATGTTTTTAAAACCCGGTGATAAGATTCCGGTGTTAGAGCTGAATAAAGGCATCGTTATTCAATCAGGCAATGATGCCAGCATTGCGTTGGCTGACTACGTGGCGGGCAGCCAGGATGCGTTTGTCAGCCTGATGAACAACTATGTCAAATCACTGAATCTCACCAATACTCATTTCCTCACCGTGCACGGGTTGGATGCTGCCGGGCAGTACAGCACGGCGCGCGATATGGCGCTGCTGGGGCAGGCGTTGATACGCGATGTGCCGGAAGAGTATGCCCTGCATAAAGAAAAAGAATTCACCTTCAATAATATTAAGCAGCCCAACCGCAACCGCTTATTGTGGAGCAGTAACCTGAATGTTGACGGCATCAAAACCGGACATACCAGTGGTGCCGGACACAATCTGGTGGCATCCGCGACGGAAGGTAACATGCGGTTAATTTCTGTGGTGCTGGGCGCACCGACAGATGCCGTTCGTTTCCGCGACAGCGAAAAGCTGCTGACCTGGGGTTTCCGCTTCTTCGAAACCGTCACGCCGGTTCAGGCTAATACCACGTTTACCACTCAGCGTGTCTGGTACGGTGCACAGAGTGAAGCGCGGTTAGGGGTTGCTGACGATGTCGCTCTGACGGTACCTAAAGGGCAAATGCGCAATCTTAAAGCCAGTTTTACTCTGGCGTCGCCACATTTGCAGGCTCCATTGACGAAAAATCAGGCGGTCGGTACGGTGGATTTCCAGTTGGATGGAAAAGTCATCGCCCAGCGCCCGCTGGTGGTGCTGGATGAGGTACCTGAAGCCGGCCTGTTCGGACGGCTGTGGGATGCGGTATGGTTAACCCTAACCAAATGGTTTGGTGGCTGGTTTTAACCACCGGGGTAGATCAGCATAATGCCGTTGTCGAGCGCGAAATCCTGGTAGGTGCCCTGCGGTGCACAATCGGTCACCAGCGTATCGAACTGCGTCAATGCGCCGATAGTGGCAGGCTGTATGCGGCCAAACTTGCTGCTGTCGGCCACCAGAATAGTGCGCTGCGACAGCGCCATCGCCCGGTGTTTGATATCCAATTCGGCAAAATTAAAGCAGGTCGCTCCCCGTTTGAGATCGACCCCTGCCGCCGAGATGAACGCTTTGCTGGTGCAGATGGGGTCCAGTTCACTCTGCCGCGTTAGCGGCGTGAAAATGGCATTATCGGGATGGAATTCACCGCCGCATAAAATGACTTTGGCAGCGGGTTTGGCTTGCAGCGCCAGAAAGGTGTTCAGGGAGTAGCAGACCGCGGTAAACGGCAGGTCTTCGTCGATGGCATCGATAACAAAGGGGAGGGTAGTGCCGCAGTCAAAAAAAACGGTATCACCCGCTTCGATAAGTTGCGCTGCCAGACGGCCCGCCACGCGTTTCTCTTGCACCTGCTGGTTCTGCTGATCGGACACAAAATAGTGACCGATAGCGCCGCCCTGCGGATCGTTAACCACGTAACCGCCCAAGAGAATTACGCTGGCTGACGTGGCGTTCAGATCGCGACGCACGGTCATTTCAGATACGCCCAACAATTCTGCCGCTTGTTTCAAATGCAGCCGATCGCCATTCTTCAATGCCTGAGTCAGTTTGTTGATCCGTGCTGCGCGCCGTGTTTCCATCGTATGGTTATCCCCTGTCAGTCTGGCGTAGATAGTACCATCCAATAGAATCGGGTCGCAAAGAGAAGTCTGGTCGGTAAGAAAAGAAAAGGCCCATCATTCTTGAACCTGAAAAGGCGGGAACGACGGGCTCCTCAATAAGGGGATTTCAAAGAAAAGCAGCGGCACTTATTCAGACGTTATGCATGAGAAAAAGTTCGGTTTTTTTTAAAGAATCGTGACAATTTTTTTCAACCTGCTTAAAACGGCAATTCAGGCCAGATAATGACAATCAACGAACCGGCTAAGGTCAGCAACACGTTGGCGATGGCATAAGTGCCCGCATAGCCGAGCGCCGGGATATTACTGCGGGCGGTATCGCTGATGATGTCCATAGCGGGCGCACAGGTACGCGCACCCATAATGGCGCCAAACAGCAGCGCCCGGTTCATGCGCAGCACATAGGCACCAAACAGAAAACAAAGCACCACCGGGATTAGGCTTATCGCCAGCCCTGCAAACAACATTTGTATGCCTACGGAGCCAAAACTGGTGCCGATGGTGCTGCCCGCGCTCAGGCCAACGCCCGCCATAAACACCATCAGACCAAATTCTTTTACCATATTCAGCGCACCCTGCGGGATATAGCCAAAGGTCGGATGGTTGGCGCGTAAGAAGCCCAGCATGATCCCGGCAAACAGCAATCCGGCGGCGCTGCCAATCGCAAAATTGAAGTTACGGAACTGGAAGGTGATAAGCCCGACCATGATGCCAATGATAAAGAAGGCGCAAAACGCGAGCAGATCGGTAACCTGACTGTGGATGGAAATAAACCCGATGCGATCGGCGATACTTTTCACTCGCCGGGCATCGCCGCTCACCTGTAGCACATCCCCTTTGTTCAGCACCACGCCGTCATCAATGGGCATTTCGATCTGGTTGCGTACGATACGGTTTAAAAAGCAGCCGTGGTCGGTCAGTTTTAACTGGCTGAGGCGTTTGCCGACACAGTTGTTGTTTTTGACCACAATTTCTTCGGTGACGATGCGCATATCAAGCAGGTCACGATCGAACACTTCCTTGCCGTCACGAAAATTGGAGTTGAGGCGAGCGTGGGCATCCGGGTAGCCTACCAGCGCAATTTCATCCCCCAGTTGCAAGGTGGCATCCCCATCGGGAGTAGCGAGAATGCCGTTACGGCGCAGACGCTCAATAGAACAGCCGGTTTGCCGATAAATGCCCAGTTCTCGCAGATTTTTCCCGTCAGCCCAGGCCACCAGTTCCGGCCCGACGCGATAGGCACGGATGATGGGGAGGTACACTTTGCGTTGGCTGTCAGGATCGAGACCGCGTTCACGCGCGATTTGTTGGGCACTGGTCGGCAGATCCTGATGTTGCAGTTTCGGCAGATAGCGCGCGCCAAAAATCAGACTGACCAGCCCGATCAGATAGGTAAGCGCATAGCCAAGGCTCAGATGATCCAACTCGACGCTGAGCTGCGGATCGATGCTGTTGGCATTGCGTAGCGCGTCTCCTGCTCCGACCAGCACGGGTGTTGACGTCATAGCCCCCGCCAGCATGCCGGCCGTCAAGCCGATATCCCAACCGAAAAGCTTACCCAACAGCAGAGCCAACACCAGCGCCGAACTGACCAACACTAAGGCCAGCGCGAAATAGTTTTTACCGTCACGAAAAAAAATGGAGAAAAAATTTGGACCCGCTTCGATACCGACGCAAAAAATAAACAGCATAAAACCCAGATTTAGTGCATCGGTATTTATGGCAAAGTGTTGCTGCCCTAATAATAACGACACCACTAAAACACCAATGGAATTACCCAGTTGAACGCTGCCTAGTCGTATTTTCCCCAGGCACAGCCCCAATGAAAGCACCACGAATAACAGCAGTATGTAATTCCCGTTTAACAACTCAGCGACGTTTATATTCATGGCTTGTAACGTGTTGTTTACTAGTAAGTTCTTGAAATTAATGAAAGTAAGGGCTAAATTTATTGCCATTCACTCGGAGTGCTCACTGTAAGGCAATAGCGGAACAGGGTGTTAAGCATCCGGCAGAAAAAGCGCGTGACTCGGTACTGGTGCTACCCGTTCCCTGAAAATAAATTGCCCATAGCGTAGCAAGAGTGCTGCCATTTTAGTTGGGTGTTTGTATTACAGCCAGCCTTTATTTTATAAAAAGTGATGCCGCCTTGCTTGTTGTTATATCAGGGATATTCCGATGTTGTTCCGATTAAATACGCCTCACTTGACCTCGTCTTGCGACGTTGGTGTGGGGCAAAGAGAGGCGAATATGGGAAGCAATAAGGGGTGGGTCGGTGCAACCTGCTGTTTTTTGTTGTTTACCGTGGTGTTTTTGAGTCAAAAAATGGATGTTTTTTCCGCAACGGAAACGGGATTTCGGGGTGAGCCTGGGATGCTGTTGTTTTTGCTGCCTGGCATTGTCGCCAGCGGATTATCGGCGCGTGGTCGATTGCGTTATCCCTTTCTCGGCGCACTGATGGCTATACCTCTGTGTCTGATTATCCTGCATTTTTGGCGCACGCCTATGAACGCGTTCTGGCAGGAATTGGCCTATGTGATGAGCGCAGTATTCTGGAGTCTGATGGGCGCATTGGGGTTTTTGTTCGTCTACGTGTCGTGCCAGCGCTATTTTCGCTGAAGCTAAAAACACCAAAGGCGCAGGGAGCGCCTTTGGTGAGGATAGTGTCGATGCGCTGCCGTTTTACTGAAACAGGTTCAGGTTCGCTTTGGCATAGGCTTCGAAATCGGTGCAACCGCCGATGTGTTTTTCGTCCAAAAAGATCTGCGGTACCGTCTCAACCGGCTTACCCACCGTTTTAGACAGATCATCTTTGGTGATCCCTTCTGCGTGAATATCAACGTAGCGGAAACTGAAGTCGTCACGTTGTTCAGTCAGTTTTTCTGCCAGCGCTTTGGCGCGAACACAGTAAGGGCAGCCAGGGCGGCCAAAAATAACAGCAAACATGTTAACTCCTTATCAAAACAAAAGGCTATAAACGATATTATCCTCGTCTTTCTCTGTGGGTACTATGCCCCCATCCGCGCTGAAAAAAAAGCAGTAAATCCCTGTTACATTAATATGTAATGGCTATCAAAGCGCATAACTTACGCTGAGCGGCATTGGTCAGTCGCGACGGCTGGCTTATACTGCCTGTTAAGCGCCTGGCTATCCGGTTCACAGGGCCGACCCCGCGATCTTCAGGACACACCATCATAAGGACACGAAGCGTGACGCCAACTATCGATCTGCTGTTACATCATCGCTCCATTCGTGCTTTTAGCACACAGCCTATTGCGCCCGATGCGCGCGACGCCATTATTGCCGCTGCCCAGAGCGCGTCCAGCTCGAGTTTTTTACAATGCAGCTCCATTATTCGCATTACCGATCCCACTCTGCGCCAGACGCTGGCCCATTATTGTGGCGATCAGCAACATGTGATTGACGCCGCTGAGTTTTGGGTGTTTTGCGCCGATTTCCATCGCCACCTGGAAATTTTTCCGCAGGCACAAACTGGGATGGCAGAGCAATTGCTGCTGGGATGCGTAGATACGGCGCTGATGGGCCAGAATGCGCTGGTCGCGGCGGAATCGCTGGGGTTGGGCGGGGTATTCATCGGCGGCATCCGTAATCATATTGCCGATGTTACCTCGCTGTTGGCATTGCCACAGCAGGTGTTGCCGCTGTTTGGTCTCTGTCTGGGCTACCCCGCTGCGACACCTGACCTCAAACCGCGCCTGCCCGCCTCGCTGGTGGTGCATGAGAATGGCTATCAACCGTTAGATAAGACCGTACTGGCACAGTATGACCAGCAATTGGGGGATTATTACCAACTGCGTGGCAGTCATCGACGCCGCGATACCTGGAGTGAGCACGTGCAGCGCACGCTGCAAAAAGAGCTGAGGCCCTTTATTCTGGACTACTTGCATCAGCAAGGTTGGGCAATCCGCTAAAACGTGGGTGAGGAACTGATGAAGATCGCCATTTTATCACGGGACGGCAGTCTCTATTCCTGCAAGCGGCTGCGTGAGGCCGCAGAAGCGCGTAAGCACGTTGTCGATATTATTGATCCGCTCTCGTGCTACATGAACATTAACTCTGCGGCGCCCACGGTGCATTATCGCGGCCGACAGTTGGTGAAATACGATGCAGTCATTCCACGCATCGGCTCGCAAATTACCTTTTACGGCACCGCCGTGTTGCGCCAGTTTGAAATGCTGGGAAGTTTTGCGTTGAACAACGCGCTCTCAATCACTCGCGCACGGGATAAGTTGCATTCGCTGCAACTGCTGGCGCGTGAGGGCATCGATTTGCCCATCACCGGGTTTGCCCATTCACCGGACGATACCAGCGATCTGATCGATATGGTGGGTGGCGCACCGCTGGTGGTTAAACTGGTGGAGGGCACTCAAGGGATAGGGGTGGTGTTGGCGGAAACGCGGCAGGCGGCCGAAAGTGTGATTGATGCGTTTCGCGGCCTGAATGCGCACATTCTGGTTCAGGAGTATGTGCGCGAGGCGCAGGGTAGGGACGTCCGCTGTCTGGTGATTGGCGACAAAGTGGTTGCTGCCATCGAACGTCAGGCCAAAGAAGGAGATTTCCGTTCCAATTTGCACCGCGGCGGCACCGCGCGCCCGGTGATTATCACGGAACGCGAGCGTGCCATTGCGGTGAAAGCAACGCAAACGCTGGGATTGAGCGTGGCGGGCGTGGATATTTTGCGCGCGACGCGTGGGCCGTTGGTGATGGAGGTAAACGCCTCTCCGGGGCTGGAAGGGATTGAACGCACTACCCAACTGGATATCGCAGGCATGATGATGGCGTTTATTGAGCAGCACGCCTGCGATGGCGTATCGCTAGCAAGATAGGCAATCCCGCTTTTCTATTGGTATCGTGCGTGAATTTTACGTAAGCTAGTAAGGTTTTTACGTTACAGGCGCAAATGAGGCACATTATGATGGATTCACTCATCGTTCCGGATCTGAATCTGCTGCGGCGGTGGTTGGATCAACTCAATATTCTCTATTTTGAATGTGACTCCTGTCAGGCGTTGCATTTGCCCCATATGCAGAATTTCGATGGCGTTTTCGATGCCAAGGTCGATCTGGTGGACGGCGTTGTTTTATTTTCTGCACTGGCTGAGGTGAAACCCAGCGCCTTGATTGCGCTCGCGGGCAACCTGAGCCAAATCAATGCCAGTTCCTTAACGGTGAAAGCCTTTCTTGATGTGCAGGACGATAATCTGCCAAAGCTCATTGTTTGTCAGACGCTCGACGTGGCGGCAGGCGTGGCCATTGAGCAATTCCGCCACTTTATGCAGCAGTCCGAAGAACAGATCTCCATGGTTATTCTGGAAGCCTGTGCTAACAATATGCTGTTTCTCGGTGAAGAAGAAGAGACCTCTCCTGCTCGCGCCCTGTCACACAGCCTGCATTGATTCTGTTGCTGCCTGCGGGCAGCAATCATTATTTCTTATTCTTCTGTTACCGTTGGTTTATTCTGCGAATAATCGTTTTTTCACTATATTCCACCGCCAACAGTAAAGACTTGCCGTTCACCGCGCCAACTCCTGCATAATTAATCGATAAAAGCCGTTTTTTACGTTGCACATATAGCACCGCGAACACGAGGCGGTTATGCTAACTTCCTGTGACCGTCAGGTGATGACAATGCATTTATGTCTGTGTGTACTATGATTATTTTTAGTGCATAGCCATTCAACATCCCCGCCCGTCGGCGCGATTAATTCAGGTATGTGTCCGGTATCGTCCTGATACGGATTTTATTCCATGATTCACCCCTGGTATGGAGGAAGGAACGGATGTTCACCCAACGTAAAACATGGCTCTCGGGTGTTGTTGCCGGCTTGATGATGGCCGCGTCCGTCACCGCATCTGCGGAAGAAAAAACGCTGCATGTATATAACTGGTCAGATTACATTGCGCCGGACACCCTGAGCAATTTCCAGAAAGAAACAGGCATCAAAGTCGTTTATGACGTGTTTGACTCCAACGAAGTGTTGGAAGGCAAACTAATGGCGGGCAGTACCGGTTTTGATTTGGTCGTGCCTTCTGCCAGCTTTCTCGAGCGTCAGCTTGCCGCCGGCGTTTTCCAGCCGCTGGATAAAAGCAAACTGCCTAATTACAAAAACCTCGATCCTGAGCTGATGAAACTGATTGCTCAGCACGATCCTGACAACAAATATGCGATTCCCTACCTGTGGGCCACCACGGGCATCGGCTTTAACATCGATAAAGTCAAAGCCGCGCTGGGTGCAGATGCGCCTATCGACAGTTGGGATCTGGTGTTGAAGCCGGAAAATCTGGAAAAACTGAAAAGCTGTGGCGTTGCCTTCCTGGATGCGCCAGAAGAGATTTTCGCGACCGTGCTGAACTATCAGGGTAAAGATCCGAACAGCACCAAGGCCGATGATTACAGCAAAGGTGCTACCGATCTGCTGCTGAAATTGCGCCCGAGCATCCGCTATTTCCACTCTTCGCAGTACATCAACGATCTGGCTAATGGTGACATCTGTGTGGCTATTGGTTGGGCGGGAGACGTGAAACAGGCGGCTAACCGTGCCAAGGAAGCGAAGAACGGTGTGAACATCGGTTACAGCATTCCGAAGCAAGGGGCGTTGGCATTCTTTGACGTGCTGGCGATGCCAGCCGATGCCAAAAACAAAGAGGAAGCTTACCAGTTCCTTAACTACCTGATGAAACCGGAAGTGATTGCCAATATCAGCAATTACGTTTTCTACGCCAACGGTAACAAAGCCTCCGTTCCGCTGGTTGATGAAGCGGTACGTAACGATCCGGGCATCTTCCCGCCAGATGACGTGCGTGCCAAGCTGTTTACGCTCAAAGTGCAATCACCGCAGATTGACCGCACGCGTACTCGTGCCTGGACCAAGGTAAAAAGCGGCAAGTAACTGTTTTTGTACGTTGAGAGTATGTGATAATCCACAGGCGGCTAATCCCCGCCTGTTTGTGCTGTATGTGGTGTAATCCATGGCGGTGCGAGGGGGGCTTGTCGCCGATCCTTCTCCACCGTGGGTTATTCGTTTGTTCTGCTTTTGCCGGAGAGCAATGCTAAGTGAATGATGCAATTTCCCGTCCCCAGCCTAAAACGCAAAAGGCCGTAACGCCGCTGTTGGAAGTGCGCAATTTGACCAAGTCCTTTGACGGTCAGGCGGCGGTGGATGATGTGAGTCTGACTATCTACAAAGGTGAGATTTTCGCACTGCTGGGGGCTTCCGGCTGTGGTAAATCCACCTTGTTGCGTATGTTAGCCGGTTTTGAACACCCGACTCAGGGGCAGATTGTGCTGGATGGGCAGGATCTGTCGCTGGTGCCGCCCTATCAGCGTCCTATCAATATGATGTTTCAGTCCTATGCTCTGTTTCCGCATATGACAGTTGAGAAGAATATCGCTTTCGGCTTGAAGCAGGACAAGCTATCCCGCGCGGAAATTAAAGACCGGGTGGAAGAAATGTTGACGCTGGTGCATATGCAGGAGTTTGCCGGACGCAAACCGCATCAGCTCTCCGGCGGTCAGCGTCAGCGCGTGGCACTGGCTCGCAGTCTGGCGAAACGCCCGAAACTGCTGCTGCTGGATGAACCGATGGGTGCGCTGGACAAAAAGCTGCGTGACCGGATGCAACTGGAAGTGGTGGATATTCTTGAGCGTGTCGGCGTGACCTGCGTGATGGTAACCCACGATCAGGAAGAGGCCATGACCATGGCCGGGCGCATCGCCATCATGAACCGCGGCAAGTTTGTGCAAATTGGTGAGCCGGAAGAGATTTACGAACACCCGACCACGCGTTTCAGCGCTGAATTTATTGGCTCGGTCAATATGTTTGAAGGGTTGCTGAAAGAGCGCCAGGACGATGCGTTGATCATTCAGAGTCCGGGGCTGGTGCATCCGCTGAAAGTGAATACCGATGTCTCCGTGGTGGATGGCGTGCCTGTGCATGTTGCACTGCGCCCCGAAAAAATCATGCTGTGTGAAGAGGTGCCAGAAGACGGCTGTAACTTTGCCGTCGGTGAAGTGGTCCATATTGCTTATCTGGGCGATCTGTCGATTTACCATGTGCGTCTCAACAGTGGGCAGATCATCAGTGCCCAGTTGCAAAATGCTTACCGCTATCGCAAAGGTGCCCCCACCTGGGGTGACGAAGTGCGCTTGTGCTGGGAAGCGGACAGCTGTGTGGTGTTGACGGTGTGATAGGGCGAGATAATGACCATGTTTCCTGAACATAACTTTTCGGATGGCAAAACGGCGGAACCACCGGATGTGCCGCGCAGTCCTCTGCGTCGGCTGTTGACCCAGTGGCACCTGAAATACGGGCGCAAACTGGTGATCGCGCTGCCGTATATCTGGCTTATTCTGCTGTTTATGCTGCCGTTCCTGATTGTTTTTAAAATCAGTCTGGCAGAAATGGCGCGCGCGGTGCCACCCTATACCGATTTGCTCTCCTGGGCGGATGATAAGCTCGATATCACCCTCAATCTGGGCAACTACCTTCATCTGCTCGATGATCCGCTCTATTTCGAAGCCTATTTACAGTCGTTGAAAGTGGCTGCGGTGTCGACGGTGCTCTGCCTGATCATTGGTTACCCGCTGGCATGGGCGGTCGCACACAGTCAGCCTTCCACGCGCAACATTTTGTTGTTGTTGGTTATTCTGCCTTCGTGGACCTCCTTTCTTATCCGCGTATATGCCTGGATGGGGATCCTGAAGAACAACGGGATATTGAATAACTTCTTGCTGTGGCTAGGGGTCATTGATGAGCCGCTGATCATCCTGCACACCAATCTGGCGGTGTATATCGGTATCGTCTACTCCTATCTGCCGTTTATGGTGTTGCCGATTTATACCGCGTTGACCCGCCTGGATTATTCGCTGGTGGAAGCCTCACTGGATTTGGGCGCGCGCCCGTTGAAAACCTTTTTCCACGTGATTGTGCCGTTGACTAAGGGCGGTATTATCGCTGGATCCATGCTGGTGTTTATCCCGGCGGTTGGGGAGTACGTGATCCCTGAGCTGTTAGGCGGCCCGGACAGCATCATGATTGGCCGTATCCTGTGGCAAGAGTTCTTTAACAACCGCGACTGGCCGGTCGCCTCTGCGGTAGCGACCATTATGCTGTTGCTGCTGATTGTGCCCATCATGTGGTTCCACAAGCATCAGAACAAAAGTGCGGGAGATCAGGCATGAATAATTTACCTGTGGTTCGTTCCCCGTGGCGTACCCTGATTCTGGTTATCGGTTTTACCTTTCTGTATGCGCCGATGCTGATGCTGGTGATTTACTCTTTCAACAGTTCCAAGCTGGTGACAGTGTGGGCAGGGTGGTCGACCCAATGGTACAGCGCGCTGTTTCAGGACAGCGCCATGATGAGCGCCGTGGCGCTAAGCCTGACTATCGCAGCGGCCTCCGCCACCATGGCTGTGGTGCTTGGCACGCTGGCGGCGGTGGTGATGGTGCGTTTTGGTAGTTTTCGCGGTTCCAACGGCTTTGCGTTTATGCTGACTGCGCCGCTGGTGATGCCTGATGTGATTACCGGTTTGTCGTTGCTGTTACTGTTTGTGGCGCTGGGGCATGCTATCGGCTGGCCCTCGGAGCGCGGCATGTTGACCATCTGGCTAGCTCATGTGACCTTCTGTACCGCTTATGTCACCGTGGTGATCAGCGCGCGACTGCGCGAACTGGATCGTTCCATTGAAGAAGCCGCCATGGATCTGGGCGCAGCACCGCTCAAAGTGTTTTTCATCATCACGGTCCCGATGATTGCGCCTGCGCTGGTTTCCGGCTGGCTGCTGGCGTTTACGCTGTCGCTGGACGATCTGGTGATCGCCAGTTTCGTTTCCGGGCCGGGGGCGACCACGCTGCCCATGCTGGTGTTCTCCAGTGTGCGAATGGGCGTTAATCCGCAAATTAACGCGCTGGCATCGCTGATATTATTGGTGGTAGGTGTGATTGGCTTGATTGCCTGGTGGTTTATGGCACGTGCGGAGAAGCAGCGCATTCGTGATATGCAGCGAGCCAGACACGGTTGAGCTAAGTGCTAAGGATATAAACGGCACAGCGCCACCTCTCCGGTGGCGCTGTCGTCTCTGTAAAGGAAACCGACTCACGATGCTGCACAGCAAGAAGACATTGGTTGCACAAGGCAATTACGCCCCTGTCGCTGTGACAGTTGCGGGCATTGGTATTATTGCCACCTGTGTACTGAGCCTTGTGATGCTGCTGTGGGATCTGGGATTAAGCAGTTTTGGTGGCTGGATTGGTAGCAGCGCAGAGTCCTGGGATTCAACGCTGGTGCTATTGGCCGCGCTGGTGATTCTCTGTTTTGAAGTGCGCTGCGGTGTGGCGGTGATGGCAGGGAAAAACTGGGGGCGCTGGGGCTACCTGATTGGTCAGGGAGCGATCTCTGGCTACATGCTGCTGGCCTCTTTTAGCGATTTTTTGCCTGATATCTTTCACTTTAGCGGAGAGACAAACTGGGACGTTCTGCACCAGTTTGCCACACAGCGCCTGCCTGACATACTCGTGCTTTTTTTGCTATTTGTCCCGCACCGTAGCCGCCGTTTTTTTCAGCGCGACACCGCGTAGCGCTATGCCATCGTGCCGCTCGGTGCACGACTATAAGACATCGAGCCTGACGGTGCTATAATGCCGCCCCGACTTTATTGACTCCTCTTCTTCTATGCAGTGTGCACGATATACCGAAGGCAGTTGCCGCTCCTGCCAGTGGCTGAAAAAACCTTATACGCAGCAGTTGTCTGACAAGCAGCAACATTTGGCTGCGCTGCTGGACCAACACGCAGTGGGGGCTTGGCTGCCCGTGGTTTCCTCGCCACAGCAGGCCTTTCGCAACAAGGCCAAAATGGTGGTCAGTGGCAGCGTCGAACGCCCGGTGTTCGGTATTCTGCGTCAGGATGGCAGCGCGGTCGATTTGTGTGACTGTCCGCTTTATCCGGCATCGTTCGCGCCGGTGCTTGCTGTGCTCAAAACGTTTATTGTGCGCGCTGGGCTCACGCCCTATCAGGTGGCCCGGCGGCGCGGTGAATTAAAGTATCTGCTGCTGACCGAAAGTCGCCTGCGCGGTGAGTTTATGCTGCGCTTTGTGTTGCGCTCAAAAACCAAACTGGCCCAGCTACAGCAGGCGCTTCCCTGGTTACAGCAGCAGTTGCCGCAGTTGGCGGTGATCTCAGCCAATATCCAGCCTGTTCATCAGGCGATTCTGGAAGGGGAAGAGGAGATTGCGCTAACCGAAAGCCAGATGCTGGAAGAGGCATTCAATCAGGTGCCACTTTTCTTGCGACCGCGCGGTTTCTTTCAAACGAACCCGCACGTCGCTGCCACACTCTATGCCACGGCGCGCAACTGGGTTGCCGCGTTGCCAGTGACCAGCATGTGGGATCTGTTTTGCGGCGTTGGTGGCTTTGGGTTGCATTGCGCCACGCCGGACATGCCGCTGACCGGTATTGAAATCAGTGCCGAGGCTATCGCCTGTGCGCAGCGCTCCGCCACGCAACTTGGGCTGACGCAGGTGACATTTCAGGCGCTGGACTCCACACAATTTGCCACTGGCAATGCCAGTGCGCCGGATCTGGTGCTGGTCAACCCACCCCGACGCGGCATAGGGCGCGAGCTCTGTGCCTATCTGAGCCAGATGGCCCCGGCGTATATCCTCTACTCAAGCTGTAATGCACAGACCATGACCAGTGATATCAGCCTGTTGCCGGGATACCAGATTGTCCAGGTGCAACTGTTCGATATGTTCCCGCATACTGCACACTATGAAGTGCTGACGCTATTGCGGCGTGAGTAAGGTTCAGGAAAAAGAGACAAAAAAAGCGCCCGAGGGCGCTTGTTGACTTGAATCTGATTTATTGCGGGAACCATTTGTCGTTAATGGCTTTATAGGTGCCATCCGCTTTGATGGCATCCAGCGCACCGTTCAATTTTGCCAGCAGCGCCTTGTCATCAGGGCGAACGGCGATACCGAGACCGGTGCCGAAGTATTCCGGATCAGTCACGTGTTCGCCCACGCTTGCCAGTTCCGGGTTGTTCTTGATCCACTCATTGACCACCGCCGTGTCACCGAAAACGCCATCAATGCGCCCGTTTTTCAAATCCAGCACCGCATTTTGATAGCTGTCGTAGGAGACGGTCTGTACTTCAGGGTGCTTGTCATTCATGTACTTCTGGTGCGTGGTGCCGTTTTCCATCCCGATACGCTTGCCTTTCATGGCGGCAAAATCACTGAATTTGCCCTTCTGCGCGATAACCACGGCAGAGTTGGCATAATAGGGTTGGGTGAAGGCCACTTGCTTGCTGCGCTCTGGGGTGATGTCCATCCCAGAGATCACGGCATCATAACGACGGAATTTCAGCGCCGGGATCAGACTGTCGAAAGCCTGGTTGGTGAAGGTGCAGTTAGCTTGCATCTGTTTGCACAGGGCTTTCGCCAGATCCATATCAAAGCCGACGATCTCGTTGTTAGCATCGAGAGATTCAAACGGTGGATAGGTGGCGGAAGCAGCAAAACGAATAGTGTCTGCGGCGTTAGCGCCGAATGCCATACCTGCCAGTAACGTGGTGACCACGAATTTTTTCATGTTGTGCTCCAACGATTTTTTGAATTTTTTCTGCGGCATGCTTCCCGCTCAACGGCAATTACATTGCCATTAAGTGAATTAATATGCAAATAAAATGATTAAAAATACATTTGAGTGGCGATAAAATAGACAAAAAAAGCAGGCCGTAGCCTGCTTTTTGCCGTACAAACTGAATCAGTTACGGTGTTCAAACGCCAGCGCGCGACGTTCGATAAGCCGCATCAACAATGTCAGCAACCCATTGACACACAGGTAAATAATCCCTGCGGTACCGAACACGGCGACATCGTAAGTGCGACCATACATCAGTTGGCTGTAACCCATCACCTCCATCAGCGTGATGGTATACGCCAGTGAGGTGCTTTTAAACACCAACACCACTTCGTTTGAATAGGACGACAGGGCGCGTTTAAAGGCATAAGGCAGCAAAATTCGCAGCGTTTGTGCCGGTGACATACCCAGCGCCGCGCAGGATTGCCACTGCCCGGAAGGGATGGCGCGCACCGCGCCGTAAAACAGTTGCGTCGTATAGGCCGCGCTGTTTAATGCCAGCGCAATCATGGCGCACAGCCAGGGCTGAGAGAGCAAGTGCCACAACCACGGGATCTGCTGGATAGCCGGAAACTGCCCCGGTCCATAATAGATCAGGAAGATTTGCACTAGCAGCGGCGTGCCGGTAAACAGGGTGATGTAGGCCCGAGATAGCAGGGACAATACCGGTGTTTTTAACGCAAGCACCGCCGTCAGCACCAAAGAGATAACCAGTGCAGCAATCAGCGCCACCAGCGTAAGGCTCAGACTGGTGTGCAGACCTTTAAGCAATTCAGGTAAGTAGGCGAGCATCAGGACGGCCTCCGTTCAAAGCGCGTAGTACGCAGTTCGATACGTTTGAGGACGTATTGACTCAACAAGGTGATCACCAGATAAATCGCTGCCGCAATCACATACCAAGTAAAGGGCTCTTGGGTACGTGTGGCGATGCTCTTGGTTTGCAGCATCAGATCGTTCACGCTAATCAATGACACCAATGCAGTATCTTTCAGTAATACCAGCCATTGGTTGCCGAGGCCGGGCAGGGCATGACGCCACATTTGCGGCATGATCAGACGAAAGAAGATGGCCGCTTTGCTCAACCCCAGGGCTTGTCCTGATTCGCGCTGCCCTTGCGGAACCGCTTTAAGCGCGCCGCGCAGCGTTTGTGACGCATAGGCTGCATACAGCAGCGCCAACGCAATCACACCGCACAGAAACGGGCTGACTTCAAACGTCTCAATGTTTAACTTGATGGGAAACGCTGCGCCACCCACATTGAGCGTAAAACCATCCGCCAGTATCAGCAGCAGTTGTGATGAACCAAAATAGATAAACAGCACCACCAGAATTTCTGGCAGACCACGTAGCAGCGTCACTAACGCTGTGCCACACCAGGCAACGGGCTTCCAGCGCGCCATTTCCCAGACAGCAAACAGCATCGCCAGAATCAAACCGAGTACCAGTGCACAAACGGCAAGGCCGACGGTCATGCCGGCGGCGCTTGCAAGAGGATGAAATTCAATCATTGAGCGAGATTACTGCTGAAACCATTTGTTGTAGATGGACTGATACGTGCCATCCTGTTTGACTTTGTCCAGCGCGTCATTGAAGCGTTTGACCAGCGCATCGTTACCCTGACGCACCGCAATGCCCAAACCGATACCAAAGTAATTTTTATCCGTCACGCTGCTGCCTACGGTAGCTAACTGGTCGTTTTGTTTCAGCCACTCATTCACCACGGCGGTGTCACCGAATACCGCGTCCAGACGGCCGCTTTTCAGATCCAGAATGGCATTCTGATAGCTGTCATAGGGTACTGTAGTCACATCTTTGTGTTGGTCCAGCAGGTATTTCTGGTGAGTCGTACCGTTCTGCACGCCAACGCGCTTACCTTTCAGGGCGTCAATATCGGCCACTTTGCCTTTCTGTGCGATAAACAGCGCTGAGTTGTCGTAGTAAGGTTGGCTAAAGGTCACCTGTTGCTGACGTTCCGGCGTAATATCCATCCCAGCCATAACGGCTTCATAACGGCGGAATTTAAGCCCTGGGATCAAGCTGTCAAAGGCCTGATTGCTAAACGTACAGGTGGCGTTCATCTCTTTGCACAGTGCGTTGGCTAAATCGACGTCAAACCCTTGAATCTTGTTATCATCGCCCACGAATTCGAACGGAGGGTAAGAGGCTTCAGTCGCGAAACGGATGGTTTCTGCGGCGCTGGCGGCAACGCTGGCGCTGGCGAGGAGTGCTGCAACGAGTAATTTTTTCATTGTCATTTCCATCTTGTTCATCAATGAGAAAGATAACTGGCGAACTCGGCGGTTTGCGGCGCGGTAAAGTGGCCCGCATCACCCTGTTCGACAATACGGCCATTTTCCATGTAGACCACACGGCTGGCAGTTTTACGTGCAAAATCCACTTCGTGAGTGACGATCACCTGGGTGATGCCGGTCTGCGCCAGTTCCTGAATAATACCGACCACTTGGGCGGTGATTTCAGGATCGAGAGCGGCCGTCGGTTCATCAAACAGCAGCACCTGAGGTTCCATCATCAGTGCGCGGGCAATCGCCACGCGTTGTTGCTGCCCACCGGACAAATGCAGCGGGAAACGATCGGCAAAATCGCGCAGGCGTAAACGTGTTAACAGTTTGTCTGCTCGCGCCAGCGCCTCGTCTTTGCTCAACCCCAATACCCGGCAAGGTGCCTCGGTCAGGTTTTGCGTGACGGTCAGGTGTGGCCACAGGTTGTATTGCTGAAATACCATGCCGACATTGCGACGCAGTTCGCGGATGGCACCGTCACTCGGCGGCTGCGCAAACGTAAACTGGTTGCCTGCGATGGCAAGCGTGCCCGAGCGCGGCATTTCCAGCAGGTTCAATACGCGCAGCAGCGAGCTTTTCCCTGCACCACTGGGGCCCAATAACACCAGCGTTTCGCCAGCCGGACAATCAAGGGTGACATCGAATAGCGCCTGATGCGCGCCATAGAAACAGTTAATGCTGTTTAGTTGAATACTCATGCGCAAGAATTGAATAGACATTGATGCCGCGAATGTTAACGTCGGCAGGATACTTATGCAATCGCCGTGGGTTAAAATTTGCTGATTAGCGGACTAATGGATAAATAATAGCACAAAATATCGGTTAAGAGGCGGGGTGGCTGTGATTGTCGGGACCGAAGGATAACAGACAGCAAATCTGCCCGTACCGACGATTATCATGCTACGGTTTAGCGCTGATAGTATTAAAAAATACAGGTTATGAATGCATTATAGTGATGAATGGTTGAAGTTGTTTGTGGCAAGATTAATGGTTTGTGTATTTTTGGTTATGACGTTAGCGCCCCAAGCGTGGCGGTCAGTTGCGCCAGTGAACACGCGCATACAAAAAAGAGCGTAATAGAATGAATGCCAGTGCAATTCCTATCCTGATGTATCACCACGTTGGCCCTAAACCTGGGCTGGTGACGCTGTCCCCCGACACCTTTATTGAACAAATGACCTGGCTGGCGCGTGCCGGGTGGAAAACCGTGACCGCAGCTGAATTGGAAGGATTCTACCGTGGAGAGCCCTTGCCGCGTAAAAGTGTGATGATCACCTTTGATGACGGCTATTTGGACAATTGGGTTTATGCGTTTCCGGTGTTAAAGCGTCTTGGACTGCATGCGCATATTTTTCTTATTACGGGCCAGATTGGGGACGGCCCCGTTCGTGAACTGGCGGAGATTGCATTCTCTCACAAAGCGTGTGAGGAAAAAGTCACCACTGGCCATGCCGACGATGTGATGATGCGCTGGTCTGAAATTAAAGAGATGCAAGCCAGCGGGTTAGTGGAGTTTCACGCGCATACCCACACGCATCAGCGCTGGGACTGGCAGATCACCGATCCTGCTGAACGCCATCGCGCTTTGGAGGCCGATCTGCGTTTGTGTCGTGAAACGCTGCTTGCGCGACTGGGGTCGTGCAGCCGCCATTTTTGCTGGCCTATGGGTTTTTATAACCACGACTATGCTGCCATTGCTCAAGCGCAAGGGTTTGACTATCTCTATACTACCGAACGGCGAATGAACATGCCGCGAGACCTTACCTGGCGTTTGGGACGTATCAGTACCAAAGAGCGAGAAGACACTTCCTGGCTTAAGCGGAGACTGTTTATGTATACCACACCGGTTATTTCTTCACTATTTTCCTTACACAAGGGGCAGCGTTATACCTAAAGCTTTTTTTATGCCATGACCACGTGCCCAGAATAATGTTCCTGGGCATTTTATGTATTTATTTTCCGAAAGTACGCTTTTGTATAAAAAGTATTTACCTTCCGTTTAGCTTCGCTCCCATAAAATTACGCCAGACGTTATACACACCGCGCATGCTCTCATTCGAGAGTAGGGTGTTGTTTGTTTTTATTAGGTTTATTTATGAGAAAACGCATTCTCTATACGGAATCCTCTAAGCATGTGGGCGGGCAGGAATTGCAGGCGATGATGCAATTACACGCCTTACAACATTTAGGCTTTGAGGTGTTACTGGCATGTCGCCCGGAAAGTGAAGTTGCTACACTTGCCGCCGAAAAACATATTCCAATATTCCCGATTACATTTAGAAATAGTTATCATTTCCCCTCATTGTGGCGTTTCAGACAGCTTATTCATGAATATCATCCGTTATTTATCGTCAGTCACAGCGGACACGATGCAAATATTGCTGCCTTGGCAACCAAGCTGGCCTGGAACAAGCCAACGCTTGTGCGGCAAAAAACCTATCTGACCAGCCGAATTAAACCGTTTAGCACCAATTATCTCGCGGATCAGGTGGTGGTGCCGAGCAGTGGCATGAAGCGCGCGATGGTGGCGGGTGGCTGCCATGATGAAAAAATTGAGGTGGTCGCCCCCGGGTTTGACTTTGCTACCTTGCACGCCCACAGTGAGCAGCCTTTGCCTGTCTCTGTGCAATGCTGGCTGGAGGGCGGTACGTCACCTGTCATTGTACAGGTCGGTATGCTACGCGGTGAAAAAGGCCATGATACCGCGTTGGCGGCGTTGGCGGCGCTCAAACAGTCAGGCCATGCGTTTCGTTATCTGATTGTGGGTGATGGCCCTGAGTACAAGGTTATCAACGCGATGATTGCGCGCTACGGTTTACAAGATAACGTGATGATGGCGGGCAAGCTGTTTCCGGCTGCGGCCGTCTACCGGCATGCAGATCTGGTGTTGATGCCTTCACGTAATGAATCATTTGGAATGGCATTGGTTGAGGCGATGTATTTTGGCGTCCCGGTAATGGCGAGCGACGTGGGAGGCATCCCGGATATCATCCGCCATCAGGAAAACGGCGTATTGTTGCCGTGCAATGATATTGCGGCCTGGCAGAATGCTATTGCTGATTTCCTCATGCATCCTGAACCCTACCGCCAGAGGGCACGTCACGCCAGCGATGACGTGGTGTTACGCTACGCTGTCGATGCTTGCGTCAAAAAAATTATCGCCTTGGCCTATAAGGAGCCCACACCCACGGTTGCGGGTGTGGCAACGCCTTAGGTTACGCCAGCACTGTATCCCCGTGCAGTTGGCAACTGCACGCGAGCACATAGCCTTGTGCTATCTCTTCCGCTGTCAGCGTCATGGTGCTACTGGTGGTGTAATCGCCGGAAAGCACTTTGGTTTTGCAACTGCCACAGACACCAGCACGGCAGGCGGCATTAACCGGTATTTTGTTGCTTTCCAACGCAGCGAGCAAACTGATGCCAACAGGAACACGCAGCGTATTTAGCGGCTGGCGAATGGTCAGCGTCAACTGTTCACCGTCCTCTTCCAATGATTCAGCGCCAATCTGGAACTGCTCTTTGTAAAAACGCGTCGCGGGGACGCCAGCGTCAGCAACCAGTGCGGCAACTTGCTGCATATAAGGGGCTGGACCGCAGGTCATCACAATGCGCTGTGCCAGATCCGGCACCGCCTGTTTCAGTAACTCAGGCGTTAACCTTCCAACGAGAAAACCGGGTTCGGCGTCAAACTCGGCGACCAAGGTCAGCGACAGCTGTGATGGATAGCATTCTGCGAGACGTTGCCACTCTGCGGCGAAAATCACCTGCTGCGGATTACGAACATTAAAGATAACCTGCAAGTGAACGTTCGGACGGTGTGCCAATAACCAGCGACTCATCGACATGATGGGGGTAACGCCACAGCCTGCGGCCATCATGAGATAACGTTCCTGCTCTGCATGGCCTTTATCAACGCAGGTAAATTCGCCCTGAGCATCGGAAAGCCACAGATAGTCACCGGGTTTGACCTGCTGAGTCAGCCAGCCTGAACCCGTCCCTTCTTCCAACCGCCGCACCGTCAGCGTGATGAACGGGCTTAACCCAGGGGTTGACGAGAGGGTATAGGCGCGCAGGGTATCGGGGTCGTTGGCAATGCAAACCAGCGCATACTGCCCCGGACGATAGGGGTAGAAATCGTGATTAATCAGCGAAAGCGTCCAGACGTCAGGCGTTTCCTGACGAATGGAGTGAACTTGCATGCGGTTCGGGCATGCGGAGGTCGGTTGTGTCATGTGTGCTCTCCAAACAGCACAAGCGACGCGTTGCCGCGCCGCTTGTTATCCTATTGCTCTCAAGCGGACAGAATGGTGTTGATGTCTTCTTCTACGGTGGTAATCGAGCACATACCGAATTTTTCGTTCAGCACGGCCAGCAGGTTATCCGTCAGGAAGCCAGGTGCGGTAGGGCCGGTTCTGATGTTTTTCACGCCCAGCGACAGCAGCGTGAGCAGAATAACGATGGCTTTTTGCTCAAACCAGGAGAGTACCAGGCTCAATGGCAGGTCGTTCACCCCACAGCCCAGTTTTTCCGCCAGTTTCACGGCCAGAATGATGGCTGAGTAGGCATCGTTACACTGACCGACATCGAGCAGACGCGGTAACCCTTCCAGCGTGCCAAAATCCAGCTTGTTAAAGCGATATTTACCGCATGCCAGCGTCATGATCAGGCAGTCATCCGGTACGCTACGCGCGAAATCGGTAAAATAGCTGCGTTCACTACGGCTACCGTCACAGCCACCCACCAGGAACACGTGACGCAATTTGCCTGTAGCCACCAAATCGATCACGGTATCCGCCGCGCTGAGTAAGGTTTCACGCCCGAAACCGACGGTGATGTTGTGCTCAATTTCGCTGTAGGGGAAACCGGCCAGGCCTTGTGCCTGAGCCACGATCTGGCTGAAATCATCCCCTTCCAGATGGTTCACACCCGGCCAACCCACAATGCTACGCGTCCAGATACGATCGCCGTAGTTCCCAACGTTCGGATCGATGATGCAGTTGGAGGTCATCACGATAGGACCTGGGAATTTGGCAAATTCCACCTGTTGGTTCTGCCAGCCACTGCCGTAGTTACCCACCAGGTGCGAGAATTTTTTCAACTCGGGATAGCCGTGCGCAGGCAGCATTTCACCGTGCGTATAAATATTGACGCCAGTGCCTTCGGTCTGCTCCAACAGCATCCGCAGGTCTTTCAAGTCGTGACCGGAAATCAAAATGGCTTTGCCTGCGACCGGACGCACGTTTACCTGTGTTGGATTGGGATGACCGTAAGTATCGGTTTCACCTTTATCCAGAATTGCCATCACGTTGAAGTTCATCTTGCCAATCGCCATGGCATTGTTCAGCAGCGTATCCATGTCGCTCGGCTGCGTGCCCAACCAGGCCATCAGCGCGTGGAATTCGGCATAGATAGTGTCATCGTATTGGCCGAGTACATGGGCATGCTCCATATAGGCGGCGGCCCCTTTCAGGCCATACAGGCACAGCATACGCAGACCATGCAGGTCGGCACCAATCGTGGCCTTATCATGATCCAGTGCGAACTGGCTGGCCTGTTGTAACAGCGTCGGAATATCGTTGCCTGCCAGTTGCAGTTCAGACAGCGGGTGATCAACGCTGGCATCTGCCTCAAGCAGACGACAGCGCGTTTTCAGCCCGTGACGCAACTGGATAGCTTCTTGCGCGTAACCAATGATTCTCTGCGAATCGAAGTTGACGTTGGTCAGCGTGGCGAAGAAAGCACGAGGTACGAAGTTATCAACCGTGTGGTCGATGATATCCAGAGAACGTGCTTTCAGCGCCCAGGCTGACAACCCTTGCAATACGGCGACCAGTAGGTCTTGCAGATCGGAGGTTTCAGCGGTTTTACCACACATGCCTTGCGCATAGGCGCAACCGTTTCCAGCCGGGGTACGGATAGTTTGCTCACATTGCACACAAAACATAACGTTATCCTTTTTAAAGTTGCATTTATAATGCTTGTTTTGAAGCATAGTGACTTCCCCCTCAGTAAAAAAGGCTTTTTACATGCAACTTCAGGTAAATTTGATGTAGCGCAATTTTCACCTTGTCGGATGAAAATACGTCTCAATTCAGTCTGTTTACGTCGGGAAATGCATACGCGACTACTTTATGAAAGGGGCTATTTCTGCTTTCACGTACAGTATCTGCTACTGAATAATTTGTGATACAGGAGTTCTGTTGCCCATGCTAGATGTTAGCGCCAAGAAAAGCCGCGTTTGCAAGCAGTATGAAGACCTTGCTGTGTCATCATCAACGTGCTTATCGGCATCCCCGACAGTGACCTTCCACATCGTGAATATCGATAGCTTACCGATTGAAATGATCCAAAAAATTGCAACCTACCTTCCCATCAATGACTATGACAATCTTAGAGTGACTAATCGAACTATTTGCAATGCCCTGATATCAATAAAGGGTATGCACAACGTGTTGGCAGAAAAACCTCACTATGGCGCACAAGGCGCATTCTACAAAATTTGTACAGAGGCTAAACATCTTGAGGCCCGCTGTCACAGATTGACCGAGCGTGAAATTACAACGTTACTTAACCTACGCGTGCAGCCAGACTATACGCTCGACAGGGCTATCGTGGTTGAGTGCCAATACCCAATAGACGATTTGGCGTTAAACGATGGCATCATGGAGATTGTGGAGATATTTTGCAAGAAGCTGAGGACCATGGCCATGTGCCAGAAACCGCCTTCGAGTCCGGCGCTGTCCTACCAGTGCCAATATAATATCAGCATTGATATGCGCACGTTTGATGCGCAAGCAGAAGTGATTTTTCAGGCGAGTAATATTTGCAAATTAGCGCAGCTCAATGATTTTTATGCCTGTGCGCACCAACTGTATGACGAGCTTGCGATTGGGCAACGTATTTATCTGACCGCCATGATGGTGAGATTACACCAATTCTGGTACACGTATCCGCCTGCCAACCTTGACAGAGCCGCGGTCGATAAAACTATTCGATCCTATGTCACGCTTCTCCGCTCAGGGAATGACGTGCTGGCGTACTGTAAAGCAATGAGGAGAAATATTTCTGGTGACGCAAGCTCGAACCCGTAAGGGATCACAGAAAAGGCATCTTGTGGATGACACGGCAGTCGGGGTAAAGCACGCTCGTTAGGGTATACAATGAAAACAGTGCTGTGCAGTTGTGCAGCCCGAACATCAGGAGGTGTGCATGTACCTTGAAAGCGTGGAGATTGTTGGGTTCCGCGGCATCAATCGTCTGTCATTGGTACTGGAGCACAATACAGTCTTGATTGGGGAAAATGCCTGGGGCAAGTCAAGTCTGTTGGATGCCTTGTCCCTGCTGCTGTCGCCAGCGCTGCCGTTGTATCATTTCTCTTTACAGGACTTCCACTTTACGCCCGGTGATGAAGCGAGCCGGGAACATCACTTACAGGTTATTTTCACCTTCTGTGAAAACGGCGTTGGGCATCACCTTGGGCCGCGTTACCGTGGTCTGGCACCGGTTTGGGTCAGGGGCGAGGGAAGGTTACAGCGTATTTTCTACCGTCTGGAAGGTGAAGTGGATGACAGCGGCGCGGTGTGCACCTGGCGCAGTTTCCTCGACGCGGACGGGCAGCCGCTGGCGCTGGAAAACATTGATACGCTGGCGCGTGAACTGATTCGCTTGCATCCGGTTTTACGGCTGCGCGATGCGCGCTTCACCCGGCGCAAGCGGGTTGACGTGTCACCGTTGCCGGTACGGGAGAGTAACAGCGATGACCTGACCCAACACCTCAATCAACTAATGCAGGAGCTAACCCGCAATCCGCAGAGACTGACCGATCAGGATCTGCGTCAGGGGATTGTGGTGATGCGGCAACTGCTGGAACATTATTTTTCCGAGCAGGGCGATGAAGATGTCACGCTGCGCCATCACCGCCATGCGCGCGCGCATGGCGGAAAATCCTGGCGCGCTCTGGATAACATCAACCGGATGCTGAGCGATCCCAACAGTCGCAGCCGCCGTATCATCCTTCTCGAATTGTTTTCGACGCTGTTGCAGGCGAAAGGCGTGGTATCGCTGGATACGGAATCGCGTCCGCTGTTGCTGATAGAAGATCCTGAAACACGCTTACACCCCATCATGCTGTCGGTTGCCTGGGAGTTGCTGATGCACTTGCCCTTGCAGAAAATCACCACCACCAATTCCGGCGATCTGCTGTCGCTGGTGCCGGTGGAGCAGGTGTGCCGCCTGGTGCGTGAGTCCTCGCGGGTGGCGACTTACCGTATTGGCAGACAAGGGATGAGTCCTGAAGACAGCCGCCGTATCGCGTTCCATATCCGTTTTAATCGCCCCTCATCGCTGTTTGCGCGCTGCTGGCTGCTGGTTGAAGGCGAAACGGAAGTGTGGATGCTGAGCGAGCTCGGCCGTCAATGTGGACATCACTTTGAAGCAGAAGGCGTGCGCGTCATTGAGTTTGCGCAATCAGGGCTACGACCGCTGCTGAAATTTGCGCACCGCATGGGTATTGAGTGGCACGTGCTGGTGGACGGCGATGACGCAGGTAAAAAGTATGCTGCCACGGCGCGCAGCCTACTGACCCAACAGGGGGAAACCGATCGTGACCATATAACGATGCTTTCTGCCCCTGATATGGAACATTTTATGTATCGCAATGGCTATAAGGACGTTTTCCACCGTGTTGCACAACTGCCGGAAAATGTGCCACTCTCGGCCGCGAAAGTGATCGTGAAAGCGATTCACCGTGCCTCAAAACCGGATCTGGCCATTGAAGTGGCAATGGCTGCGGCTGAGCGCGGCAATGACGCCATTCCGGTGTTGATTCGCACACTTTTTTCTCGCGTATTCTGGTTAGCGCGTGGTCGCGCTGATTAAACCGATCTGCTCTCAGAGGATTCAAAATAAAAATGCCGGTTGTAAAACCAGCATTTTCTTTTGTGGATAATGGGGACGTGCTTCAAACCACCGCTAGGCTACAGCCTCTGCGATCAGCGGGACGATCAAACTGGCGTGATTTCCTTTAGGCCCTTTATGAACATCAAATCTGACCGCCTGGCCTGCCTTCAGCGTGCGATAACCGTCCATTTGGATCGTCGAGTAGTGGGCAAAGATATCCTCGCCTCCACCTTCGGGACAGATAAATCCAAAGCCTTTGGCATTATTGAACCATTTAACAGTACCTGTCTCCATGCATTTACGTCCTTCGCAAGAGTATTATCGAAACGAGAGGTTAGGTTATTTGGTCGATATGAATGCGAATTGATTAAAACCCCGTCAATTCACCTGTACACTCTAGTGAAATCGAAAAGAGCGTCAAGCCATCCCACCGGGGCAGCGCAGAGCAGTTTGTCAAAGTTTGATGCAGGTAACGCAATTGATGATTTTCATGCAGGGTTGTTGCTTCAATACGTGTGCTGTTACCGATGACATCACCGGACGATTTCTTGCTTCTTGGCAACACAGTGCGCGTTCAGGTGATAAAATAAAGAGTAAATGGTTGATGTGGGACACTCAGCCTGGTGTCGCATTAATGAAGATGGATGAATAATGAGTAACCGCAGTGTGGGGATTGAAAATCGGTGGGAGCAAGTTACCCACGTTAATGCAACGTCGCAGATACGTATGGAGAGCCGTCCCTGGACGCATTCTGACAGCGTTCTGTTGGAAAAACAGCAGCAAAAATTGCAACCGCCATCGATGTATAACGTGATTTTAAACAATGATGATTACACCCCGATGGAATTTGTTATTGACGTTCTGCAAAAGTTCTTTTCTTATGATATTGAACGCGCAACGCAACTTATGCTGACGGTTCACTATGAAGGGAAGGCTGTCTGTGGTGTTTACAGTGCCGATGTGGCTGAAACCAAGACGGTGCAAGTGAATCGTTATGCAAGGGAAAATGAGCACCCGTTGCTCTGTACGCTGGAAAGGGCCTGATATCAGGTAATTTATTGTGGGGAGGCGCCTATGCTTAATCAAGAACTGGAACTCAGTCTCAACATGGCTTTCGCCAGAGCGCGTGAGCGCCGCCACGAGTTTATGACCGTGGAGCATTTGCTACTGGCGTTGCTCAGCAACCCGGCCGCGCGCGAAGCGTTAGAAGCCTGTTCGGTGGATTTGGCTGCATTGCGCCAGGAGTTGGAAACGTTCATCGAACAGACCACCCCGACGTTACCGCAAAATAATGAAGAACGTGAAACGCAACCGACGCTGAGCTTTCAGCGCGTATTGCAACGTGCCGTGTTCCACGTTCAGTCTTCTGGGCGCAGTGAAGTTTCTGGTGCTAACGTGCTGGTGGCTATCTTCAGCGAGCAGGAATCGCAGGCCGCTTACCTGTTGCGTAAGCATGATGTGAGTCGGCTTGATGTGGTGAACTTCATTTCCCACGGCACGCGTAAAGAAGAGCCCGGTCAGGCACCAAGCTCGGAAAACCCTGTCAACGAAGAGCCGGTAGGCGGGGAGGATCGCATGGAAAACTTCACCACTAACCTTAATCAATTGGCTCGCGTTGGCGGTATTGACCCGTTGATTGGTCGTGAAAAAGAGCTGGAACGCACCATCCAGGTGCTGTGCCGTCGGCGCAAAAACAACCCGCTGCTGGTCGGTGAGTCTGGCGTAGGGAAAACCGCCATTGCGGAAGGCCTGGCCTGGCGCATCGTCCAAGGTGACGTGCCGGAAGTGATGGCCGGTTGCACGCTCTATTCTCTTGATATCGGTTCGCTGCTGGCGGGCACCAAATACCGTGGCGATTTTGAAAAACGTTTCAAAGCGCTGCTCAAGCAGTTGGAACAGGATCAAAGCAGCATCCTGTTTATTGATGAAATCCACACCATCATCGGTGCGGGCGCGGCGTCGGGTGGACAGGTAGATGCCGCCAACCTGATCAAACCGCTGCTCTCCAGCGGTAAGATTCGGGTTATCGGCTCTACCACTTACCAAGAATTCAGCACTATCTTCGAAAAAGACCGTGCCTTGGCGCGTCGTTTCCAGAAAATCGATATTACTGAGCCAAGCGTCGAAGAGACCGTACAAATCATTAATGGGCTTAAACCGAAATATGAAGCTCACCACGATGTGCGTTACACCGCCAAAGCCGTGCGCGCCGCCGTTGAACTGTCGGTCAAATACATCAACGATCGCCATCTGCCGGATAAAGCTATCGATGTGATTGATGAAGCGGGTGCTCGCAGTCGTTTGATGCCAGCCAGCAAACGCAAAAAAACGGTGAACGTTTCAGACATTGAGTCGGTGGTGGCGCGTATCGCCCGCATCCCCGAGAAAACCGTGTCTGCCAGCGATCGCGATGTGTTGAAAAACCTCAGCGATCGCTTGAAGATGCTGGTGTTTGGTCAGGATAAGGCCATCGAAGCGCTGAGTGAGGCTATCAAGATGAGCCGCGCTGGTTTGGGCAGTGAGCGCAAGCCTGTCGGCTCTTTCCTGTTTGCCGGGCCGACGGGGGTTGGGAAAACCGAAGTCACCGTGCAACTGGCGAAAGCGATGGATATTGAGCTTCTGCGCTTTGATATGTCGGAATACATGGAGCGCCACACGGTGAGCCGTCTGATCGGTGCACCTCCGGGCTACGTCGGTTTCGATCAGGGCGGATTGCTGACTGACGCGGTGATTAAGCATCCGCATTCGGTGTTGCTGCTTGATGAAATTGAAAAGGCGCACCCGGATGTCTTCAACCTGCTGCTACAGGTGATGGATAACGGTACGCTGACTGACAATAACGGTCGCAAGGCGGATTTCCGCAACGTGATTGTCGTCATGACCACCAATGCGGGCGTGCAAGAGACGCAGCGCAAATCGATTGGCCTGATACAGCAGGACAACAGCAGCGACGCGATGGAAGAGATTAAAAAGATCTTCACGCCAGAATTCCGTAACCGTCTGGACGGCATCATCTGGTTTAACCATCTGTCTGCGCAGATTATTCAGCAGGTGGTGGATAAGTTTGTTGTGGAACTGCAAGCGCAGTTGGACGCGAAGGGCGTGTCGTTAGAAGTCAGCGAAGATGCGCGTAACTGGCTGGCGGATAAAGGCTATGACAAGGCGATGGGCGCGCGGCCAATGGTGCGCGTGATACAGGAAAACCTCAAAAAACCGTTGGCGAACGAGCTGCTGTTTGGGTCGTTGGTGAACGGTGGTTCCGTGAAGGTGGAACTGGATAGTGCTACGAAAGCATTAACTTACAGCTTCCACAGTGCGCAGAAACTGAAAGCGGAAGGGACAGTGCACTGAGTGTATTGTTGTGCGGTAAAAGAAAAAGCAGTGCGAGAGCACTGCTTTTTTATTGATAATGTTAAGTGTATAGAACAATGAATAAGAATATCGCAAACCAAGATGATGTGTTTTTATAAAACTTACCAAGTGAGTTGAGTTAATGTCTTTTTTGATGAAAATAAAGAAATACAAACTGGTAAATGAGTCATAACTCAATATACCCCCGTTTTGTATGGCTTAGCCGATAGGACTTTTAACAACACTCAGTGATTGAGTTGTGCGAGCTCTTTCAATAACATGAGCATTGTTTTTAAATTCTATCTCAGTAAAAATCGTAGCATGAACAATTCTGTCATCTGGTTCGCCCGCCACAGGTAATTCATAAATAAATAAATGCAAGCGTGTGCCGGAAATGCTAAGTTCGCCATAATAAAATGATGGATCAAGAAGACTAATGTGCATTTGTCCATCAATAGATTCAAGGTCAATGACCATATCCCCTAGGATTGGAGGAGTAGCCTCTAAAAACCCCCCAGATAAAACAAATTGCCTACTACCATAAGGCGCTTCAGGGTGTTCATATGTTGCTATCCCAGAAAATGACTGACCACTGTTCTCTGAATAATATAATTGGCCTACCAGTTTTACAGGAATTAAGGCCCAGTTGAATGGTTGAGTGTTGTTCATAGCTAATATCCTCATTGTGTACGAGTAAATTTCAAGTTTGGTAATGAGTATCCAGTGAGTTAAGCACTACGCTAATTTACTGGTCCCCATACCACAGTCAAAGATGTTGTCGATCTTAAGCTGTGGTAAAAAGGATCGCCCGCAGATGTTACGACTTCCCCATGAATGCTGGTGTGTAACATCTGGCCATCCCAAATATTTATTTGTATGACGCCGTTTTGAATATTTATATCTGCACTTGTAATATTGGTTGAATAGATATCAAATATAAACATAAACCCATGAAGTGATTTGAAATTGACCACCGTCTCTCCCAGAATAGGTGGAGAGGATTCCAGATATTTCCCTGTGAGGACAATTTGTCTATTTTCAAAGGGCTCTGAAGGGTTAACATAACTGACTATTGCAGCCAAAGATTGGCCACCAGTGGCATTGAAGTAAATACTTCCCTCCATTCTTACTGGCGTGTTACCCGAAGGTATAGTTGGTGTTATGCTCATAATAAATATCCTATTAATGTTGGTATTAGTGTTAGGTTGATAATCGTTTTACTGCTATGCAGTAAACTTTATGCTGCTAATAAATAATGCATCCGTATGAAATAAATTGAAAATGTTTCGATGGCTCAGTCTATTAATGACTTTCTCAAAGAAGGTACATGGGAAATTATTGTATTAATCTAAGAAGAGCGTAACAGAGGATGGAAAGAATGCAAATTTCTTCCTGATCAAAAAATAATTTTAACCTGATCAAAAAATAATTTTATATCATAAGCAATAAAATCATTTTATTGTTAATTTATAACGCTGTAATAAAGTTTGCACATATTTATGATAAATAAAAAGGACTTCATTATAGCATCTTATTATGGCTTTTTTTTTGTAGGCGTGAGCACTGACAATGGAAAGGTCGGTGCTGATAGGTATGTAGTACAAAAAACAAAAGCCCTCACCTAAACAGGGAAGGGCATAAGGCGGGTACATCCTCAGGTGTCGCAGCGTTAGCGACAGGCGAACCGATTAACGGCTACGGAAGACAATGCGGCCTTTACTCAGGTCGTACGGGGTCAGCTCTACAGTGACTTTGTCACCCGTCAGGATGCGGATATAGTTTTTACGCATTTTACCGGAGATATGAGCGGTAACCACGTGTCCGTTTTCCAACTCAACGCGGAACATGGTGTTAGGCAGTGTATCAAGCACGGTGCCTTGCATTTCAATATTGTCTTCTTTGGCCATCGAATCCTCTAGGGTTAACTACCTTAACTTTTTTAACGGGCACGATAATGCCGAAAAACCGGCATTATGTAAAGGAGCGTTGATGATCTCAGCAGCAACTTTCGGATAAGAAGGGCGAATGAGCACACTTATCTTTCTCCAATTGGGAGCAGTGACAGTGCTTGCGGCTGCCAACTGGACGCGGCGATAGGGGCATCCTGTAATGCGCGTAGCACCGTCAGATACGTCGCGCGCGACACCTCTGTGGCCCCGAGAGACGCCGTGTGAGCGTTTAATACCTGACAGTCGAGCAATTGCCCGCCACAGCGCACAAAATGCGTGACGAGTGCAACCAGCGCGCATTTGGACGCATTGTCGCGGAGGCTGAACATCGATTCGCCGCAAAACAGCTTTCCTTGCGCAATACCGTACAGCCCACCCACCAATTCATCGTGGTGCCAGACTTCGATGGAGTGTGCGTGCCCCAGCTCATGCAACGTACAGTACGCGGCAATCATCTCTGGACTGATCCAAGTTCCTTCCTGACGAGCATCAGCACAGGCGCGTATCACGGCGCTGAACGCATGGTTAAGCGTGATGTGAAAGGGCTGCTTGCGCATGAACTTGTGCAGGCTGCGACTGATATGAAGCGCCTCTGGTTGCAATATAGCGCGTGGATCCGGAGACCACCACAGAATCGGATCGCCAGGAGAGTACCAGGGAAAAATGCCGCCTCGATACGCCGCCAGCAATCGGCCTGGCGAAAGGTCTCCGCCAAACGCCAATAAGCCGTTGGGGTCAATCAACGCCTTCTCGATCGGAGGAAAAAGGGTGGTATTGGCTGAAAGTTGAAATAGCTGCATTATGCCTGCCGAATGGCGTGTTGATGGAACTGCCAATAGCGGCCTTTTGCTGCCAGCAGGTCGGCGTGGCGACCCTGTTCAACCAGGCGACCATTATCCAGTACGCAAATCCGATCCAGAGAGGCCAGGTCGTGCAGGCGATGGGTAATGATGAGAACCGTTTTATCGAGGGTGTTTTCGCGCAGCAGATGCAGAATTTTCTGCTCGGTATCGGCATCCAACCCTTCGGTCGGTTCATCCAACAGCACCAAAGGCGCTGGATGGAGTAAGGCGCGGGCCAGCCCAAGACGGCGCTGTTCGCCACCTGAGAGCTGACGTCCGCCTTCACCGATCCAGGCATTAAGGCCCTCTGGCGTTTCCAGTAAGTTACCTAATCCTACCTGCTCCAACTGTTGGCCCAGTTGTGCATCGCTGGCCTGCGGTGCGGCCAGTAGCAGGTTGTCGCGCAGCGTCGCGCTAAAAATATGTACCCGCTGTGGCACCACGCTCATTATGTCGCGCAGTGCCGATTCACTCCACTGTGCGAGCGGCAGATCGTTCAGAGTAATGTTTCCTGCGTCGCAGTCCCAGGCACGGGTCAGTAATTGCAAGAGGGTTGATTTGCCACACCCGGTACGCCCCAGCAGCGCAATGTGTTCGCCCGGCGCGATATCCAGCGTAATGTCCTGCAATACCGGTAGCGATTGGCCGGGATAGGTGAAGCTTACCTGTTGCAATGACAGCGCTGCCGTTGTGGTTACAGTGGCGGAGGGCGTTGTCGTGGCGAAAGTCACCGCAGGCTGCTGATGCAGAATCTGGTTAACGCGTGTGGCTGATGCGATCACCTGACCCATGTGCTGAAACGCGCCGGTAACTGGCCCTAACGCTTCAAACGCAGCCAGTGCAGCAAAGACAAACAGGGCAATCAACGCCCCGGGCTGCGTATCACCGCCAATGCCCGTGGCCGCCAGCCAGAGCATGGCGGTAACGGTAAAACCGGTGCAGATCAGCATCAGTGCCTGCGACAAGCCAGTCAGGCGTGCCTGTCGCTGTTGCTGCGTCAGCCAGGCCTGTTCTGTATCGGCGAGTTGGCGGCGAAAGGCGGTCTGTGCGCCAAATACGGTTAATTCGGCTTGTCCTTGTAGCCAGGTGGTTAACTGCGTGCGATAACGTGAGCGCAGCAATGTGAGGTGGGTGCCAATCGGTTTGCCCGCACGGTAGAACACCGGCGGGAGCAAGGCTAACAGCAGCAACATAATGGTGCCGAGAGTCAGTGCCAGTGAAGTGTCCAGCCAGCTCAGCCCGTAAGTGACCACCAGAATCACCACCAATGCGCTGACCAAGGGGGATATCACGCGTAAGTACAGGTGATCGAGCGTATCAACGTCGGCAACCAGACGGTTAAGCAAATCGGCCTGACGAAACCGGGCTAGCCCTCCTGGCGAAAGCGGAAGCGTGCGCGAAAAGGTAAATACGCGCAGATGTTGCAGCACGCGGAAGGTCGCGTCATGGCTCACCAAACGCTCGGCATAACGTCCGGCGGTACGCAGGATTGCTGCACCGCGCACGCCCGCCGCAGGCAGCATGTAATTGAAGGTCATCAATCCGGCAAGGCCCGCCAGTGATGCTCCCGCCAGAAACCAGCCGGAGAGCGTCAGCAGTCCAATACTTGCCAATAATGTGATAATGGCGAGGACGACGCCAATGCTTAACCGCCAAATGTGGCGACGATACAGCAGGAGAAAGGGTTTCAGTACCTGCAACGGACTATTTTGCGACATATTAGTAAGCTCCCTGACGCTGTGCCAGAAGATCGGCAAATGGGCCTGGCTGCTGACGTAGCGTGTCGTAGTCACCCTGCTGAACCAGTTGTCCTTTTTCCATTACCCATACGCTATCGTAATGGCGCGTGTCGTCGAGGCGATGCGTCACCAGCAGGGTGGTGTGCTGGTGTGCGGTGTTTTCCAAGGCGTGCATCACGCACTGTTCACTGTGTGAATCCAGACTGGCGGTTGGTTCATCCAGAAGGAGCAACGGCGAGTGTTTTAACAATGCGCGCGCAACGGCAACGCGCTGCGCCTGTCCGACAGAGAGTCGCGCGGCGCCATCACCCACGGCGGTATCAAGACCTTGCGGTAACAGGGGCAGAAACTCGTGTACGTAAGCGTGTTCCACCACCTGTTGCAACGCGCCCTCAGTGGCTTGTGGATTCCCCAACAGAATATTGCTGCGCAGCGTTTCTTCTGGTAAATGCGGATTTTGCCCTAACCAACTGATGTGTTTACGCCATGCAGTCGCATTCAGCGCATGCAGTTCCTGCCCGTTGATAGACAGCGAACCACGATAGGGTAAAAAACCAAGCAGTACGTTGAGCAACGAACTTTTCCCTGCACCGCTCACACCGACCAGCGCCACCCGCTGTCCCGGTTCAAGCGTAAAGGTCAGAGGCTGGGTGAGCGCAGAGCCCGTGGATGAGAGTACCACCAGTTGGTCGGCCTGGATGGTAAGGGTCTTTGCGTCAAAAGGTTGCGTGCCGAGGCCGACCTCTTCCGCTTCAGCGGTAAGAAAGCTCACTAGCGATTCCGCTGCGCCGACCGCCTGCGCTTTTGCATGATAAAACGTGCCCAGATCGCGCAGCGGCTGGAAAAACTCGGGAGCAAGAATCAAGACCAGAAAGCCAGCAAACAGGGTGACACCAGTGCCGTAATGGCCGAAATCCAGCTCACCGAGGTAAGAAAAGCCAAAATACACGGCGACGACCGCGATGGAGATTGAGGCAAAAAACTCCAGTACGCCGGAGGAAAGAAACGCCATGCGCAACACTTCCATGGTGCGACTGCGAAAATCTTCCGAAGCCCGACGAATGTCATCCACTTCGGCCGCACCGCGATGGAACAGGCGCAGCGTTTCCATGCCGCGCAACCGATCGAGAAAATGGCCGCTCAGTCGCGCCAGTGCCTGAAAATTACGGCGGTTAGCATCGGCAGCCCCCATGCCGACCAGCGCCATAAACAACGGGATCAG